>JBCDHA010000004.1:0-27653 GCA_038750705.1 Bacteroidota bacterium | reverse complement strand
TTGGTAGGTAACCATGATACCGAAGTCAAAGGGGTATTGATAACGTTGGATGTAACGGAAAAGGTAGTACAGGAAGCCATAGACCGATCTTGTAATGTTATTGTAGCTCATCACCCCATAATATTTAAGGGGCTTAAATCTCTAACCGGAAAAAACTACGTGGAGCGAACCGTACTAATGGCAATCAAAAACGACATTGCCATTTACGCCATTCACACAAACCTGGATAACGTAAACAATGGAGTAAATCAAAAGATTTGCAACAAAATAGGACTTAACCAAACCAGGATACTCAAGCCTAAAACCGGATTAATGAGCAAGCTTATCACCTTAGTTCCTCAAGACGTAAAAGAGGACGTACTGAATGCTCTGTACAACGCGGGAGCAGGCCAAATCGGCAACTATAAAAATTGCAGTTTCTCGTCCGAAGGAACAGGAACGTTCACCCCCTCGGCCGAAGCTAACCCAGCCATCGGAGTACATAATAAACCCGAAACCGTAAAAGAACACCGGGTTGAGGTAATTTTTCCTTCACATCTCACTGCTGGGGTGGTTAACTCTCTTAAAGCTGCACACCCGTATGAGGAAGTGGCCTATTATGTAAATAGATTAGAAAACGAAAATCAGGAGGTAGGCTCAGGTATGATAGGCATTTTAGAAAACGAAATGGAGCCAATCCGTTTTTTAAAACTGCTAAAAAACAAAATGAATCTGAAATGCATCCGTCATACTGAATTTTCGGTAAAAAAAATTAAAACTGTGGCAGTTTGCGGCGGTTCAGGAAGCTTTCTACTGGGGGCCGCCAAAGCTCAGTCAGCCGATGTTTTTATCACAGCTGATTTTAAGTATCACGAGTTTTTTGATGCTGAGGGCTCTACAATAATCGCTGACATCGGACACTATGAAAGCGAGGTATTTACAAAAGAGCTTTTACATGATATTTTAAGTAAAAAATTTGATAAGTTTGCGCTCAATTTGTCCAATATAGATACAAACCCAATTAGTTACATTTAAATACATGGAAAATACAGTAGCCCAAAAACTCGAAGCTCTTGTAAAACTTCAATCCATTGACTCAAAGATAGACGAAATTAAAAAACTAAGGGGTGACCTACCAGACGAAGTTCAGGATCTTGAGGATGAAATAGAAGGCTATAACACGCGGTTAGGTCGTTTTAATGACGAGTTGCAAACTCTCGAAGATGGAATAAGAGATAGCAAAACAGGAATTAAAGAGTCTGAAAAATTAATTCAGAAGTACAACGATCAGCAGAAAAATGTTAGAAATAACAGGGAGTACGATGCCATAACAAAAGAGATAGAGCTTCAGGAACTTGAGATTCAAATTTTCGAAAAGAGAATTAAAGAATCCGGTGCCGGCATTGAGAGTAAGAAGGAGGATATAGAAAAAATTCAGGCTCTTATTACTGAGCGTTCGGAAGATCTTGAAAGTAAGAAAAAAGAGTTAGAAGAAATTCTTAATGACAGTAAGGAAGAAGAATCTAAACTTCTTACAGAGCGAGAAAAGGCAGCTAAAAAAATTGAAGATAAACTCCTCAAGTATTATGAAAAGCTCAGAATTAACTTGTCTAACGGACTTGCCGTAGTTACGGTGAGAAGAGGCGCTGCCGAAGGATGTAACATCGTAATTCCACCTCAAAAGATTGCAGAAATAAAGGAGAAGAAGAAAATAGTCATAGATGAGCATTCCGGAAGAATACTGGCTGATGTAGATATGGAATCAATGGAAGTTGAAAAGCCAAAAAGAACTACAAGGCGAAAAAAGAGCGAAGCTTAATTTCTTAGCGTTATAAAATGAAATGTTTTATAAAGGCGAGCCTGAGTGCTTGCCTTTTTTTATGCGTTCAAGTTACTATCGGGCAAAATTTTATTGCTGATAATTATCATAAGAGGGCCTATGAGGCCCTTTGGAATCTGGAAAACCCAAAACCACTTTCTGAATCCAACACCGATCCGCTAAGTATATATATTAACAGTTTGCACAATGCTCTTCATATCATCTTAAATGAGGGCGAATCCGAGCTGGAGGCATATGAAAAACATTTCGACGAACTTGAGGAGCTTCTTGACAACGGGAAAAATGATGCTGAAACGCTTTTTGTAAAATCCGAAATCCTGCTACACTATGCTTTTGTGCAATTGAAGTTCGGAAATGAAATAAGTGCGGCCTGGATGATCAGAAAATCATACAAGCTCGTTAAGCAAGGTATAACACAGCATCCCACCTTTAAGCCTCTTTTGAAGACTTCAGGGGTACATCACATAATGATGGGGTCAATACCAAAAAAATATGAGTGGTTAATGTCTCTGTTTGGATTGAATGGTAATATCAAAGAAGGACTGGAGCAACTTAACCAACTCATGGTAGATGACCCTTTTTTTAAGCACGAGAGCATTGCTATAACAAAGCTAATCGGCGTCTATTTATTTATCGAAAACAAGTCCGTTCTGAAATGGGAACTACCCAAAAACGACTTGTCTCATTTAATAAATGCGTTGATCCATTCTAAAGATGGAAATAATGAAATAGCACTTTCTGAATTAAATAAGATTCGATCACATCAAAACCAATATCCGGTAATCAGCTATCTAACTGCCGAAGCGCTGCTAAGAGCCAGCCAATACCCGGCCGCTATTCGGGCGTATCAAAAATTTCTGAAATTCAGCCGAGGCGCTTCAAACATTAAAGATGCATACTTCAAGCTTGGGGTTATCCATTACCTGACTAATAGCCCGGATTCGGTAAAATTTTATTTTGACAAAGCCCAACAGAACGGTGAGCGAAAAAGCGAAGCAGATAAACATGCAGCAAAAGTTTTAAGCAACGATAGGCTCCCCCATCCTTTGATAGTTAAGCTTAGAATTTCAACCGATGGTGGCTATTTCAAAAAAGCTTCACAACTTATCAAATCCGCTGATAATCTTGAATTCGAACATTTTAATGATAAGCTAGAGTTTGAATATCGACGAGCAAGACTTTATCATAAGCAAGATAGTATCGAGCGAGCAATAGACAGCTATCGCACAGTCATTCAAAGATCTCCTGCTAAAGGATATTATTATGCCCCAAACGCCTGCCTTCAATTAGGCCTCATATATAATGAACTTGATGATCAGGTTATGGCGCGAGAGTACTTAACGAGAGTAAGCACATATTCAAAGCACGAATACAAATCAAGTCTCGACCAAAAGGCTAAAACTATTCTGGCGAGTTTACCTGAACCTCCATCAGGTGATCCGTTGAATTGAATTTATCAATGGTAAAGTGGGCGCCGCTATAATTCAAAAGATATAAGCACAAATTAGAATGCTCAAACATGTCCATAGAATATAAAGGGTAGTTCAGCATTTGGCAAAGCAGTACACGCATGGCACGGCCGTGCATACAAATCAACACCGTACCTTCATCTTCTTTTGACAGAATATGTTCAAGAGCAGGCTTTTGCCGATCACAAACGTCTTGTGGCGACTCTCCGCCTTCAATGCGAAGATTTGTTTCACCGTTTTGCCATCGCTCAATTACCCTGTAATAATAGGCATCTTCTTCCGGTGTAATTACCATGCCCTCTCTTGTGCCCCAGTTGATTTCATTTAATCCTGAAAGTGCCTCGTGAGGAATACCTTTATTTATGAATTGCTCTACTGATTCTTTAGTCCGCCTGAGGCTGGAAGTATATATTTTATCAAACGGAGTGGTGTGAAAAGCGCTGTAAAAAGCCTTAGCCTGATCTCTACCTTTTTGATTTAAAGAGGCATCTATTCCGCTACCCTGAACAATCCCTTTCAGGTTATAATCTGTTTCACCATGCCTAACCAGATATATTTTTTTGCTTTTCAATTTGTCCGTATTTTAGGCCGCAAAAGTAGTGTTTTTTATCAATCGCCAATGATTCCAAAAGAGATAACCATAGCAGATTTAAACGCCATGAATAAAAACACTATGATGGAGCATATCGGCATTGAGTTTACCGCTGTGGGCTCTGATTTTGTTGAGGCAAAAATGCCCGTAGATCACCGTACGCATCAGCCTTATGGACTGCTGCATGGCGGGGCAAGTGTAGTACTTGCCGAAACACTAGGCAGTGTGGCGGCTCATCTGGCGGTAGCAGGACAGCAGAAGCTGACTGTAGGGTTAGAAGTAAATGCGAATCACTTAAAAGGTGTAAAGAAAGGATTTGTATTTGGCAAAGCTCAGCCATTACACGTTGGACGTTCCACCCATGTATGGGAAATCACCATAACGGACGAACATCAGAATAAGGTATGCGTTAGTAGAATAACCATGGCGGTTATAGATAAGAAGGGTTAGGTTACATGGGGCTACAAGTAAATACAGAAACATCTTTTCTTCTCTCCTGCGAAGAGTACATTAACATTACGCTGGAGTTTTGCCGGTATAGAGGTATTTCCTGCGCGGCTTGGAGAGCTCCCGGAGGTGATGACATACATATAATTGTAGATTTTGCGGGCGCTTCTCAAATTGATCACACAACGCTGGAAGAAGTGCCCAGTGGTTTTATTTTTTCTCCATTTGATAAAGAAAAGAAAGCTTTGCACATTCAGAGTGAACTGCACATCAATCTGAAAAGTCAGAAAATTGAATGTCTTTCTTCAGAAAAGTTAGACGCTTTCACTGAATTTTTAGAGGAGCAAGTTTCAAAAAGACCGGACTCCAGCAATTCAAACCCGATCAAAGGGATACAAACCGCTAATTCTTCTGCTTTTATTGACTTGGTAACCACAGCTTTGGGTGAGATAAAAAAAGGCCCTTTACAAAAAGTGGTGCCATCCAGGTATAAGAAATTGGAACTCAGTCACGAACTGAATAGCGGCATCTTCTTCTCAAAATTGTGTAGCGCTTACAAAAACGCTTTCGTTTCACTCGTTTTTGATCCCTCTTGCGGTCTTTGGCTTGGCGCTACACCGGAATTACTGTTAGAAGTGGGTGAAAGTAACTTTAGCACTGTTGCACTGGCAGGTACTCAAAAATATGAAGGGCAGCCATTAAGCGATGTGGCGTGGACACAGAAAGAAATAGAAGAACAAGCATTTGTAAGCAGGTACATTATAAACTGTTTCAAGAAAATTCGTCTGCGTGAATTTGAAGAAATCGGACCAAAAACCATTAAAGCAGGCAATCTTATTCACTTAAAGACTTTATTTACCGTTGATATGGCCAGCGTCAATTTCTCTGATTTAGGTAGTGTAATGCTTGAATTGCTTCATCCTACCTCAGCTATCTGCGGCATGCCCCTGGAACCTTCTCTGGAGTTTTTACAGAAAAACGAGCACTACGACAGAGAATATTTCTCAGGTTATTTAGGGCCAACTAATTTTCAGGATAAAACATCCCTATTCGTTAACCTTAGGTGTATGAAGGTTACCAATAAAATAGTTACCCTTTATGCCGGAGCCGGGGTAACTGAAGATTCCAATCCCGACAGGGAATGGCACGAGACAGAAATAAAAATGAATACCTTATTAAATCTTTTCGATTAGGTGCGCCTCCAACCTATTTTTAACCTAATTGAAATCTGTGTCAAACATGGTTTGGACAGAGCAATTATATCACCTGGCTCACGAAATGCCCCCCTCACCATAGCCTTGGCGCGTAACCCGAAAATACACTGTAGATCCATCAGCGATGAGCGATCAGCAGCGTTTATTGCAATAGGAATAACACAGCAAATCAAAAAGCCTACAATACTCTGTTGCACCTCAGGGTCGGCATCACTTAACTATGCTCCGGCGGTAGCGGAAGCTTTTTTCCAGCAAATACCTCTGATTATACTCACAGCGGATCGCCCTCCTGAATGGATTGACCAATTTGACGGGCAAACTATTCGACAAAACGGCATCTATGGTGAGCATGTAAAGAATTCTTATTCGATCCCCGTTGATCTTACTAATGAGGCTGCCCAAGTGCATGCTTACAGAATCATGAATGAGGCCATAAACACTTCCATGGAATTCCCACAAGGGCCGGTTCATATCAATATTCCCTTCCGTGAACCGTTCTATCCGGAAAGTAATGCAGCAGAAGAAACACCTGATACGGCCATAAAAACCCTCATTACATCGAAAACCTTGCACTATTCAGTAGATTGGGACGCAATTAAAAGGGGTTGGAAAAGGTACAATAGAAAAGTTATTCTGGGCGGACAAAACGCAAAAGATAAGGAACTCTCAAATGTTCTTTCCTCTTTATTTAAAGAACACAAAATCCCTGTTCTGGGAGATGTAATTTCTAACCTCCACGACATTGATGAAGTTATCGCTCATGCAGACCTTTTTTTGGGCAACGGAAAAAAAGGACTTTATGAAAGTCTTAAGCCAGACCTTCTCATCACCTTTGGAAAGTCCACCATCTCCAAAAACCTTAAACTGATGCTTAGGAATAATAATGCTAAAGAACATTGGCATATACAATCGCATGGTGACGCAGCGGACACCTTTAATTCCTTAACAAAAGTAATTCGTACCACACCCGGAGACTTTTTTCAAAAATTGATTGAAGATCCTCCTTTGAAAGATTTTTCAACTCAGAAACAGGAGAATTATTGCAACATATGGCTCATAGAAGAGCGAAAAGTTAGGCGCCTGATTCCCGATTATTTTAAGACCAACCCCTGGAGTGAAATTGGCATTGTACAAAATGTTTTATCAAAAATAAACGGAGCTGCCAATATTCACCTGGCCAATAGTATGCCTGTTCGGTATGCTAATCTTGTTGGACTTCAAAACCCTGAGTTAGAAGTTTTTGCAAATAGAGGTACCAGCGGAATTGATGGCTGTACCAGTACAACTGTGGGTGCCTGCCTTGAAACTGATCGGCTCAATTTACTTATAACAGGAGATGTAGCCTTTTTTTATGACAGAAATGCCTTTTGGCATAACTATGACCTCAAAAATTTAAGAGTCCTGCTTATTAATAATGCCGGAGGCGGTATTTTCAGGATGATAAATGGCCCCAGTCAGCTTCCGGAGCTTGATGAATTTTTTGAAACACATCAGGCGCTTTCTGCCCAAGCTTTAGCAAGTGAATTTGATCTGGACTACTTTAATTGCGATAAGCCAGGCAAGCTTAACAACTACATCGATCAATTTCTCGAACAAGATGGCCGCGGTAAAATATTCGAGTTTACTACCACATCCGAAAAAGCAGTAATAGCGCTAAATGAGTTCAAAGATGAATTTCGCCAGACCGTTTAGAAATCAGATGCTGCCATTTATCATAAAACAACCTGAGAAATTAGTTGCTTTTACTTGATTGTGTATGATATCTTCAAATAGATCAAATGCCTAAATCATGTTTGAAAAAAGAGAAATCCATAGAGCCATTGGAGAACTTGCTTATGTGATTTCAAAAGCACAGTCGGGTCACGAACTTGACGAAAAAAAGGCTTTTTTTGAAATTATAGAAAAGGAATTAAAGTTTGACGCTTGGGCCGCTGAAAGTCGTTTTGAAATCCTGGATGAAGAAGTGCATCCCTCACTAGACCATGCGTACAATGACGCTATTCATGAATTTAAAAAATACAAAGAGCACCTAACCCCCGAGCTAAAAGAAACCACCATGCGGGTCATGGAATCTGTGGCTAAAGTATACTTCAAGTCAGAAATGCAGCAATTCGTAATAGATCGGTTGAAAGAAGATCTAAAGCACCTTTAATCCGGCATGATTCGGTCTCTCGTGCTAAATGGTCGAAAAGTTGACCTCGATAAGCTTTCATCAGTTGAGGTAAAAACGGAATTTGAATCATCTACACTTGACTTTCTACACCGCTGGCTGTCCGGGCAAGTACAATTTCAAATTAATACCTCCGGATCTACAGGCAAGCCCAAAACCATAGCCCTTAAAAGACAACAAATGGAGGCTAGTGCACATGCTACTAATACGTATTTCGGCCTGGCCGAAGATGATACCGTTTACTTATGCCTAAACAGCGCTTTTATAGCCGGGCAAATGATGATCGTAAGGGCCATGCTTGGCAAATTTCATTTAATAGCCGATGAGCCCACGGCTGTACCAAAACTAACTAACAAAGAGAGGCCCATTCATTTTGCGGCATTGATCCCTATGCAAGCCCACAACCTTTTAGATGACGGCGCTCTAAAAAGGAGTAACAGCCTTAAAGCCATTATCATCGGTGGCGCAGCAATTGACTCAGAGCTTGAACTCAAGCTACAGTCAATCAATACTCCAACCTACGCTACCTTTGGAATGACGGAAACCGTAAGCCATATCGCTCTTAGAAGAGTAAACGGCGCCGCTAAGAGTAAGGTATATGAAACGTTACCCGGCGTGAAAATTGGCACTGAAAATGAGTGCCTGACTATAGAAGGCACAATTACCAACAATAGACAAATCCTGACCAACGACCGAGTGAAATTAGTGAGTGCTACCTCTTTTAAGTGGCTGGGACGCATTGATAATGTGGTTAACTCAGGAGGTGTCAAGATCCAAATTGAGGAAGTGGAACAGCTAATGGCGCCTGCTTTAAAAGATCTGCTGCCAAATACCCGTTTTGTCTGCTCAAAACGAAAAGATGATAAATTGGGCGAAAAACTTGTATTGGTTGTCGAGGGCACTATCAAACCGTTACAATCCGAACAGTTGCTTCAAAGAAGCAATGATCTGCTCCCTAAATATTGGGTGCCAAAAGAGGTAGTTGCCATTTCTCAATTTCCTGAAACAGCCACTTCCAAGATTGACAGGGCATCGCTTTATTTGAGCATTGAAAACACCTAGGGTTGCTCTGCCTTTAATTTTACAATTTCCTTCTGCAAATCTAACACAATAGTGGCGAGTTGTTCGGTAGAAACCTCGTTGCTGTCATTTGCATCAGGAAATTGTAAGCTTAGGTAAGCCTTACTTGACCAAACCTCAATAACATCTTCCGCGTCTATTTGATAGGGTGCGTATTGCCTATTGTCAGAAACCAGGAATAGCTTACCTGTATCTTTTATGTAATTAAATACACGTTTGTAAACCACTCCCTCTGACTGTGTAACGAGCACATATGTTTTACCATTTTTGATATCTCTTATATCTTCTACAAACTCCCCGATGATAATTGTACCCGGCAAAATAGGCAACATAGAATCACCTGTAATCTCGAAAGCTCTGTAGGTAGCATTTCCCGGTAAAACCGGCAGCTGAAATTTAGGGAGTTCCTTAATATATTCAGGATCGGTATAGCCGTTTAAGTATCCGGCTGCCGCCTTCTGTGGTACCAATTCTATATTTTCACGTCCACTCTCATTAACAGTAATAGCCAAAACCTCTTTACCTCTTTTGAGACTGTCAGTCTTTAGCTCTGACTCGGAAAGTCGCATTACATTTTTGTTGATGAGGATATCCACTGAAGTTCCAAATAGATCGGCCATCTTAATGAGATTACTAATCCTGGGATCTGCACGAGATTCTTCATAAGCACCCACTAGCGATCGCTTTATTCCAATTTGTTCGGCAAATTGGCCTTGTGTAAGACCTAACTGTTTGCGGAGGAATTTTATATTTTCACTTATCAAACTCATACTTAGTTAGTAAAGAGAAGAACATTTTCGTTAACCCTGCTTCTGTTATTCAAATTAAACAAATGTGAATAATTACCGGCTGAACTCAACCTGGTTTTAACTTTGGATTCTATTCTGTGAACCACTTCTTTTAAGGTAGTACCGGCCTCAACCAATAAATAGCCGTAATGAGTTTGCATATTACCGGAACTGACAAAAAACTGTATCTGGCATCTGCCCGACTTCAAACGCTTACTCTTTAATTTTAATTTATAATCAACCATTTAACTAATTATATTAGTATTAGTGCTCGAATATAGCAATTTTACTCTTTAGAGACACATTAATTACTAAAAAAATTAGCTTTTAATTTATCTTCGTTTTTAAGCTACTTATAAATAATTTCGCAGCTTATGGAAGACGGATATAAGCATAGAGGACTTAGAAGGCAGTTGGTTCGAACACTGGAGAAAAAAGGTATTCAATCTTCCGCCGTTCTTGACGCCATTAACAAAGTTCCCAGGCATTTCTTTTTTGACGAAGCTCTGCTGGCACATGCCTATCAGGATAAGGCCTTCCCTATTGGTGAAGGACAAACCATTTCACAACCGTATACAGTGGCATTTCAAAGTGAGAAACTTGAAATAAAACCTAACGATAAGGTATTGGAAATTGGCACCGGAAGCGGGTATCAGGCATGTATACTCCTGGCCATGGGGGCGAAAGTGTATACCATCGAATACAATCAAAAGCTCTATGAGCGGACCCGCAAGTTTCTGCCTGGCATTGGTTACCGGCCTAAATTTTTTCACGGCGATGGTTCACAGGGACTGCTGAAGCACGCTCCTTACGACAAAATCATTGTTACTGCCGGGGCTCCTAATGTTCCAACCAGTTTAATAAATCAATTAAACAAGGGAGGCATACTTATTATACCCGTAGGTGATAACAAAAAACAACAAATGCTCAGGCTTACCAAAGTCGATGACAAAAAGATCAAGAAGGAGACTTTTGATAATTTCAGCTTTGTACCTTTGCTCGGTAAAGAAGGTTGGTAACTGCGAGAAATAATTAAAATGGCAAAGAAGAAAAAACCGGTGCAGCAGTCATATGTAACTATGACGGAGTTAGTACTTCCAAACGATACCAACACATTGAATAATCTTATGGGCGGCAGGTTAATGCATTGGATGGATATTGTATCGGCTATTGCCGCACAAAAGCATTCAAACAGGATCGTTGTAACGGCTTCAGTCGATAACGTTTCTTTTTCCAAGGCCATTCAGTTGGGCAATGTAGTTACGCTAAAGGCGCGGGTAACGCGTGCCTTCAGTTCATCTATGGAGGTAAGAATCGATGTAGAAGCTGAAGATATTCCAAGCGGCAAAAAATTTGAAAGCAATAGCGCTTTTTTCACATTTGTGGCTGTGGATCAAAGCGGAAGACCGATAGATGTACCTGAAGTTTTGCCTGAAACAGCCGAAGAAAAAGAGCTATACGATGGCGCCTTAAGAAGAAGGCAACTTAGACTGGTTCTGGCGGGTAGAATGAAACCTGATGATGCCACTGAACTCAAATCATTATTTAATCTTGGCATTAAATAATAATGCAAAGCATAGCAGAACTTAAGCATTTCATTACTGAAGACCTGTACATTGTTTCCGAACAACGCACATCTGATGGGCCGGAAGCAGGCATATCAGACATAAAATCGGTACTTAGTGGTAATGAAAACGGCAACGTGTTAATAGTAACGGAATTACCCTTATCTGAGCAGCACTCGCTACTCCTGAATAAAATAATGGCAGCTATTAAAGTCAACGTAAGTGAATTAGCCTTTTTAGATATCTCCAACACCCAGCTGTTAGATAACCAAGGGGTTTCCGCCAACCGCATTTTAGTGTTCGGAAATGCAGATAATATAGACTCCATTCCTGATACTAAGTATGAAGCTGTTCAGCTTAATGGGAGGTTAGTTCTAAGTTCAGAAAATTTCAATCTGCTTGAAAGTGATGTTAACCATAAGAAGAAACTTTGGATGGCTTTGCAAAATGCTTTTCTGGCTTGATTAGTCCGTTCCAGAAGCTGCAATAATTGTTTCATTATTATACTGGTTATTCTATCTTTGCGCTCTGATTTTGAAATGGGGCGCTCAGCCCCCTTTTTCATTTTAAAATATTGATCAATAAACGAAACGGTAATCAATGGATAACTTGATTTTTATTCCAATAGGACTCTCCCTTGTAGGCCTCGCATTCATGCTTTTTAAAATGGCATGGGTGAAAAAACAAAGCGCAGGTAATGAGAAAATGCAAGAAATCTCAAAAAACATCAAAGAAGGAGCACTTGCTTTCTTAAGTGCAGAATATAGATTATTAGCCATTTTCGTAGTGATCGCAGCGGTTGCTTTATTCGGAATATCTACTGTAGTAGAAACCACAAGCTGGATGATCGTACCCGCATTCATTGTGGGCGCCATTTTCTCGGCAGTGGCTGGAAATATAGGTATGCGCATAGCTACTGAAGCCAACGCGCGAACCACTGAGGCCGCAAGAACCAGTTTGCCCAATGCATTAAAAGTATCTTTCGGCGGCGGCACTGTAATGGGACTCGGTGTGGCCGGTCTGGCAGTTTTAGGTTTAAGCCTGTTTTTCCTAATTTTTGTAAGCTCCTTCATGGATAATGGCGGTTCTTTTTATGGTCAAATGACCATAGTTTTAGAAGCATTGGCAGGGTTTTCTTTAGGTGCAGAATCAATTGCTTTGTTTGCCCGTGTAGGTGGCGGTATCTATACAAAAGCAGCTGATGTGGGAGCTGACTTAGTAGGAAAAGTTGAAGCGGGAATCCCTGAGGATGATCCTCGAAACCCGGCAACCATCGCCGATAATGTGGGTGATAATGTAGGTGACGTAGCCGGCATGGGTGCGGATCTTTTTGGCTCATACGTAGCTACAGTACTGGCCTCAATGGTGCTGGGTAACTACATCATCAAGGATATGGCCGATGCCGGAGTAGTGATTGAAGCATTTAATGGTATGGGACCAATATTACTACCGGTGATGATTGCCGGCGTAGGTATTATAACTTCTATAATCGGAACTTTTTTAATAGGTGTTAAAGATAATAGCGCGAAAGAAGCTCAGGTGCAAAGCGCTCTTAACTGGGGTAACATTATAGCCATTGTCCTATCGGCGATTGCCGGATGGTTTTTGGTAGACTGGCTACTTCCTGAAACGATTACGGGCATGAAGTTCTTTGGCGAAGGCCCTAAAGATATACCCAGCAGACACGTCTTCTACGCTACTCTTGTTGGTCTTTCCGTAGGCTACCTTATATCTTTATTTACAGAGTACTACACGGCTTTAGGCAAAAAACCTGTATTGGACATCGTAACTAACTCTTCCACCGGAGCAGCAACAAATATCATTGCTGGCTTGGCTACAGGTATGATTTCGACTTTTTCATCTGTCATTCTTTTTGCCGTAGCCATTTGGGGATCTTACGAGCTAGCCGGTTTCTATGGCGTTGCGGTGGCGGCTTCCGCCATGATGGCAACCACAGCTATGCAGTTGGCTATAGATGCTTTTGGCCCGATTGCCGATAACGCGGGTGGCGTGGCAGAAATGAGCGAACTGCCTGATGAGGTTAGAGAAAGAACAGACATTCTTGATTCGGTAGGTAACACGACGGCTGCAGTTGGTAAAGGTTTTGCCATCGCGTCGGCAGCGCTTACCGCGCTTGCTTTATTTGCCGCTTACGTAACTTTTACCGGTATTGATGGCATTAACATCTTTAAAGCAGACGTCTTAGCTGCCCTGTTCATAGGCGGTATGATACCAGTAGTATTTTCTGCTTTGGCAATGAAGTCCGTAGGTAAGGCCGCTATGGAAATGGTTATGGAAGTAAGACGTCAGTTCAAGGAAATCCCGGGGATCCTCGAAGGTACGGGCAGACCTGATTACGCCAGATGCGTGGCCATATCTACGCAAGCTGCCTTAAAAGAGATGATGCTTCCGGGAGCTTTAACCATAATTACTCCTATTGTAATAGGTTTTATTATGGGGCCGGAAGCGCTTGGTGCGTATATGGCAGGTGTAGCTGTTTCAGGTGTTATGTGGGCCATTTTCCAAAATAATGCAGGCGGCGCCTGGGATAACGCTAAGAAATCATTTGAAGCAGGTGTTGAGATTAATGGAGAAATGACCTACAAAGGTTCTGATGCGCATAAGGCGGCCGTAACAGGTGATACCGTTGGCGACCCATTTAAAGATACGTCCGGACCATCAATGAATATTCTTATTAAACTAACTTGTCTTGTGGGATTGGTTATTGCTCCGATTCTTGGTGAATTATCAGGTAATGCCGGTCATCACACCTCGCAGGAAGCTGGAAATTCTGAACAAACAGAGTTAGTGGTTGAAAGCGACTTGGAATCCAAACACGCAGAATCGCCAATCAATTAGAAGCAAATTATTATTGATTTAAAAAGCTCCTTCGAGGGAGCTTTTTTTGTTTTAGGTTAAATAGAATATCTTTAGCACAAGAGCAGAATTATGAAAAAGCTAAAGATACTCCTTTCATTGATCCTCATAAGTACGCTGGGTTTTGGACAGTCATCTGTTTTGGGCAAATGGAAAACTATTGATGATCAAACCGGCGATTCCAAATCCATTGTCGAGATATATGAAAAGGAAAATAAGGTTTACGGACGCATTATAAAACTGTTCAGCAACGGTGATGAAGACCCGGATCCAATTTGTGACCTTTGTCCAAAAGACGATCCTAGATTCAAGCAAAAAATAATAGGGATGGAAATCATCAAGGGTTTAAAAAAAGACGGAGATGAATATAGCGGCGGTACAGTTTTAAAACCGGATGAGGGAAAAATCTTCAAATGCAAAATTTGGCTTGAAAATGAAAAATTAAAAATAAGAGGTTATTGGGGTTTCTTTTACAGAACACAAACCTGGATCAAGGCCAGCTAACCTTTTATTTTACCAAACAACTAACAAATAGGTGTTTCAACCAATAGTTTGTAATTCTCTAATATACATTGGTTACCAGCCAATAATCTGTTGTATAAAACAAAGAGCTCGATGAAGGATAACGAGATTTTCGAACGGATCTGCAAAGGCGACGAAAAGACCCTCGAGTATTTGTATAAGAAATACTATAGGATGATGACCAAAATGGTCATATCCAATAGTGGTACGGAGCAAGAGGCCAAAGATATTTATCAAGATGCTTTGGTGGTTTTTTGGCAAAAAGCAGTGAGTGGAAAACTTGTTTTAACATCGAAGATAAGTACGTATATATACAGCATATGTCAAAATCTGTGGAGAAAAGAGTTGGATAGAAAGCGGAGATTATCACACGAAGAAAAAGACTCGATAGAGTACACAGAACATGATAAGCAAGAAAGAGCCAAGATAATTAATCAATGTATTAACCAACTTGGCGAAACATGTAGGCGTATTTTGATGTATTATTACTTTGACGGTCTATCAATGCAAGACATTGCAGACCAATTGGGCTTTGCCAATACGAACACAGCTAAAACAAAAAAATACAAGTGCAAAAAAAAGTTGGACGAATTAGTAAAGTCTCAGTACTCTGAGCATGACTTTTTGGATTAAACACTTATGGATAATTTAGAATTAATAGATGCCTATTTGAGGGACGATATGGACTCTTCACAGAAAAGTTCATTTGAGAAGAAGTTGGCGTCTGACCCTAACTTAAAGGGCCAATTTGAGTTTCAAAGCAAGGTTGTAGCAGGAATCAAGGAAGCTCGAAAGTTGGAATTAAAGGCAATGCTTGACCAGGTAGTCGTTGGTGGCGTTCAAAGTATTTCTCTTGGTAAAATTGCAGTAACACTTCTGGTAGCCGGTCTGGCCGGTTGGGGCATATACTATTTTAACAGCGCCCCCGATGAGCAGCAGTTCTTACCGATTGCTCAGGAATCGGAAAGTGCAGAAGACCTTATTATAGACAATGAGGTGATTACTGAATCTACCACAGGAAATACTGAAAAGGAATTACCGGTAGACCAACAAGCTGATAAAGCAAGTACCAACGCTCAAAGAACAGAATCTGAAAATATTGCTGAGACAGAACCGGTGGTATCGGAGCCTAAGATCAACAAACCTGAATTAATATCAAGTTTTGAAGGCGATGGTAGTGATGCTGACAGTCTTTTAGCTCCCGGAAGTGTGGCTGTTAACGGTGAGACAAAAGAATTATCATCAATTGACGTCTCCATAGATAATACAAAAAAGAAATTTACGTTTCATTATCAATTCAAAAATGGAAGATTGTTCTTATATGGTGATTTTAGTAGCGATCTCTACGAAATACTTGAGTTCAACACGAATGGAAAAAAGGCGATTTTCCTTTTTTACAAAGGCAAGTTTTACGATTTAGATGGTAAAAACGAGCGGATTGTTGAGCTTAAAACAGTAAAGAACAAAGCGTTGGTTACCAAACTTGAAAAAGCGAGAACAGGTAACTAACACATTTCCTGATTGAACCAAGCCCATGTTTGTCACCGCCTTTCAAACATGGGCTTTCTTTTTGTACCGCTGAAGTCATAAATTTGATCGATTTTAAACATTTATAAGTGGAATCGAAGCAGCGTAAAAAGAAGAAACTCGGCAGCTACCCTTATCTAAGCGTAGTGTTCAGTATTTTTTTGTCTCTTGTTGTTATTGGTCTCTTTGGTCTTTTGTTTATCTACGCCAATAAACTGACCACCATCATCAAGGAAAATATTGAAATCCAGGTTTATCTAAAGAAGGGGATCAGCGATAACCAACGAATTCAGGTTCAAAAAACGCTTTCTTCAAAGGACTACGTCGCGAAAAAAAATAATGAGCTCCAAATCCGGTATGTTTCAAAAGAGCAAGCAGCAGAAAAATTTATACAAGATACCGGAGAAGATTTTTCCACTTTTTTGGGTGATAACCCTTTGCGCGATGCATATGTTGTAAAAATGGCATCCGAAAGCCAAAGTCCTGAAGCTCTCGAACAGGCCAAAAATGAAATAGAAAAAATAACAGGAGTCTTTGAGGTGGTATATGTAGAAAGTCTCGTGGATTCAATAAACAAGAACCTTACTAAAATAAGTATTGCTCTTTTAGGCTTTTCAGGTATATTGATTCTCATCGTTATATTGTTGATTAACAATACTATCAAGCTCGCCTTATTTTCTCAGCGCTTTCTAATACGAAGTATGCAACTGGTAGGTGCAAAGGCCAGTTTCATTCAAAGGCCTTTTTTAATGCGTTCAGTCTGGCACGGGCTATTTGCAGGCATTTTCGCGTCATCGGCTGTTTTAGTTTTCTTACAATTTGCAAATCGGGAAATAGAAGATTTGGCTAACTTGCAATCGAATAGCTCATTGGCAATTCTGTGTGCTTTACTCTTAGCTTTAGGAGTGGTGATAGGACTTGGAAGCACCTACAGAGCAATAAAGAAATATATGAGATTGTCGTTAGACGAATTATATTAATATGGAGAAAAACAATAAACTTCCTTTTGGAAGAAAGAACTATATATTGATGCTTTCAGGATTAGCCGCGCTGGTTTTGGGCTTTATTATTATGAGCATAGATCCTGAGCCTTTCGGTTTTGGTTTTTTAGGCCTTACGTTAGGTCCACTTGTTGTCATGGCAGGTTTTGTTATTCAACTATTCGCTATTCTGCACAACCCAAAGGACTAAATGAGTATTTTCGAGGCGCTCATCCTTGGACTTGTTCAGGGATTAACGGAGTTTCTTCCCGTGAGCAGCAGTGGCCATATTGAGTTAGGCGCACACTTTCTTAACGTAAGTAACGCTGATAATCTACTCTTTTCAATTGTTGTCCATGGCGCTACGGCTTTGAGCACGATCATAATCTTCAGAAAATATATAGGGGAGCTTATCAGGGATGTACTGAAATTCCAGTGGAATGATTCCACCGCTTTTGTAGTAAAAATTGTTATCAGCATGATACCGGTAGCCATGGTAGGGATATTTTTTGAAGACGCCATCACAGCGCTATTTACCGGGCAAATTTTATTTGTAGCCGCAATGCTTAGTATTACAGGAATCCTTTTACTACTCACCCACTTTAGTCCTTCAAAGGAAAAAAATGTTTCTTATATCCATTCCTTTGTCATTGGGTTATCACAGGCAGCGGCCATATTACCCGGAATCTCCAGATCTGGCGCTACCATAGCAACGGCATTACTCTTAGGTGTAGATAAAAGCCAGGCTGCCCGATTTTCGTTCCTTATGGTATTACCGCCCATATTAGGCGCTATGATCCTGAAAGTACTGGATTTTGCCGGAACCTCACAGAGCACAGCAACTGTACCTGTGGTGGCCCTCGTTACAGGATTTATAACCGCCTTCATTGCGGGCTTAGTGGCGTGCCAGTGGATGATCAACTTGGTAAAACGAGGGAAGCTACTTTATTTTGCCATTTACTGTTTTATTATCAGCGTTTCAGTAATCACACTAACCGTTATTTAATGGACCCCAATGCCCCTCCGGTTGATCCGGGAAAAGTATGGTTTGTAGACAAGCCTTTACAATGGACATCATTTGACGTGGTTAAGAAAATGCGCGGGCATTTTAAAGTAAAGAAAATAGGGCATGCAGGCACATTGGACCCTTTGGCAACCGGGCTGCTCATACTTTGCTCCGGAAAAAAAACAAAGGAAATAGAACATTACCAGGGACTGGAAAAAGAGTACACAGGCATATTTAGGATTGGTCAAACCACACCTTCGTTCGATCTGGAAACTGAAGTAGACAGCGAAACGGATTACTCAAATATTTCTTATAAAGAAGTAAGTACGGCTACCACCAAACTCACAGGAACCATCGCTCAAATACCTCCTATCTATTCGGCGGTCAAAATAGACGGTAAACGCGCATATAAAAGCGCCCGTGCCGGTGAAGAGGTAAAGCTCAAATCTCGAATGGTGCACATTCAATTGTTTGAAACTCCTTGTATCAATTTACCAGATGTACATTTTAGGATCGTTTGCTCCAAAGGAACCTATATTAGAAGTATAGCCAGGGATTTTGGCCAACTGTTAGGTGTAGGGGCACATCTCACTGAACTAAGACGGGTAAGAATTGGAGAATTTCACGTGGATAATGCCCAATCACTAGAGACCCTAATTGAGAAATGAACATTTATCACGGTATAGAAGACTTTAAACCCCTACCCTACGCCGTAGTAACCAGCGGTACTTTTGACGGTGTTCATTTAGGCCATCAAAAAATACTTGGACGCGTACAAGAGATAGCCGAGAAAAACAATGGCGAAACGGTGCTTATTACATTCTGGCCGCACCCCAGACTGGTACTTTATCCTGATAAGGACGATTTACGCTTACTCAACACATTTGAAGAGAAAGCCGACCTCTTGCGAGAGCAAGGGATTAACCATTTATTGCGTATTCCTTTCACAAAAGAATTCTCCAATCTCACGTCTGAAGAATTCATTCAAAAGATTCTGGTTAAAACTATTGGTACCAAGAAACTCGTCATAGGTTATGACCATCGTTTTGGAAAGAACAGGGAAGGTAGTTTTGAACACTTAAAGGAAAATTCGAAAACCTATGGCTTTGAAGTAGAAGAAATACCGAAGCAGGAAATAGACCATATAGGTATAAGTTCTACCAAGATCAGAAATGCTTTAATAGCAGGTAATGTTAAAGCAGGTAATGAGCTACTCGGCAAAGAATTTAGCATCCGCGGAAGGGTGGTAACAGGAGAGAAGATTGGTCGTATGCTTGGATATCCCACCGCTAATATTGATATAGACTCACATTATAAATTAATACCCAAGGATGGCGCTTATGCAGTACATATAAAAATAGGAAATGAGTTGTTCAAGGGAATGCTAAATATCGGCTATAGACCCACCGTTGGTGGCAATGCCAAAACCATCGAAGTTCATATATTTGACTTTGATAGAGATATTTACGGTGAGTCTATTACCGTTTCATTTCACAAAAAAATCCGTTCTGAAGTGAAGTTTGCGGATGTTGAAGAGCTTAAGCGGCAATTAAAAAAAGACATGGCTCAAGCACACAAAATATTACTTTAATGGAAACCAAATTACTCTGGTCCCCTCCTGCCGATTTTCAAGACCAATCAAATTTAACCCAATACTTGAAATGGTTGAATGACACTAAGGGGCTTAGTTTTTCCGGTTATCATGAGCTTTGGAAGTGGTCAGTAAATGAGCTGGAAGATTTTTGGCGTAGCATTTTCGAATATTTTGATATTTCATACTCAGGGAGTCTTGAGGCGCCTTTGGAAGGAAAAGAAATGCCTTTCTTCAAATGGTTCTCAAACACCAGTCTGAATTATGCCGAAAATGTATTTAAACAAGCACAAGACTCAGCACCTGCCATTATATACAAAACCGAAAACACAGCGCTGAGCCAGTTGAGCTGGAAAGATCTGAAACTAAGAGTAGCAGCGCTCAGAGATTACTTAAAAACCGAAGCCGGTGTAACAAAAGGTGACCGCGTTGTGGGTTACTTAACCAACACGCCGGAATCAGTCATAAGTTTTCTGGCAGTAAACTCTTTGGGTGCGGTATGGTCAAGTTGCTCCCCGGACTTTGGACTCACTTCAGTGATTGACCGATTCAACCAGGTAAGCCCAAAAGTATTCATTGCCGTAAACGGATATAACTACGGAGGCAGGCATTACGATAAAACGGACACCGTAAGAGAAGTGGCGGGGGCTTTACCAACAGTTGATCATGTTCTTCTTATCAATAATAATGACAGCCCGATACCGCATAATTTTCAAGACTGGCGCAAAATTGTAAATAGTGGCAAGGGTGAGCTGGAATTTACCCGTGTAAACTTCAATGATCCTATTTGGGTACTGTACTCATCGGGTACTACGGGAAAGCCAAAGGCCATAACACATAGTCAGGGAGGCATTTTGCTGGAGCATTTAAAATACCTTACTTTTCATAATAACGTAAAAAAAGGCGACAGGTGTTTCTGGTATACCACTACCGGTTGGATGATGTGGAATTACATTCAAAGCACGCTACTCTGCGGCGGTACCTTGGTGATGTATGACGGAAGCCCGGCATGGCCTGAAATTGATGCGCTATGGCAACTTGCGGATGAAGCCCAAATAGCACATTTAGGTACCAGCGCCGGATACATTGTTGCTAATTTAAAAGCAAAACAAAATCCGGGAGCAAAATATAATCTATCAAGCCTTGTCTCAGTAGGTTCTACAGGTTCTCCTTTGCCGCCGGAGGGTTTCGATTGGATTTATAACTCAATTAAAGAAGATATTTGGCTCACCTCAATTAGTGGAGGTACAGATGTTTGCAGCGCTTTTGTTGGTGGCAACCCTATAATCCCTGTTCACAGCGGTGAAATCCAATGCCGTGCTCTGGGCTGTGACATGCACGCCTTCGATGAAAACGGCACTCCTGTAATGGAAGAAGTTGGAGAAATGGTCATCTTAAAGCCCATGCCTTCTATGCCTATTTATTTTTGGAACGACGCGGAGTATCAAAACTATGAATCCAGCTACTTTGAGATGTATTCCGGCGTTTGGCGTCATGGTGATTGGGTAGAAATAACCAAACGCAATGGAATAAAGATATTTGGCCGGTCTGATGCCACCTTAAATCGCGGTGGGGTAAGAATAGGCACAAGTGAAATTTACAGAGCCGTAGATAAGATCGAAGAAGTTGAAGATAGTCTTATCATTTGTATAGAAAAGGCCGAGGGGAATTTTTACATGCCGCTATTCATAAAACTTGCCAGTGATGTTAAGTTTAACGACGGTCTGCGGAAGGAGATTAATGCCACTATTAGAAAAGAATATAGCCCAAGGCATGTACCTGATGAAATAATAATAGCTCCTGATATTCCTTACACCATCAGCGGAAAGAAGACAGAAGCGCCCGTAAAAAAGATATTTATGGGACAGCCACTGGACAAGGCAATGAACAGAGACGCGCTAAGAAATCCTGAAGCCATAGATTTCTTTATTGAAATGGCTAAAAATCAATAGTACTATGTACAGCTTACCAATCGTGCGCCATTAAGTTTAGCGCCGGTTTTGAACCTTCAAGAAAAGTATAAATTAAATTATAGAAATGAGAAATTCAGAAATCAACTTTACCATAGCGCTAGATGATGACAACGTCCCCGAAACCATTACCTGGAATGCCACCGAAAAACCTGACGATGGTCCGTCTGAGACCAAATCCATAAGCATATCACTTTGGGACAACAGTCAAAAAAATACGATGAGGATTGACTTATGGACAAAGGATATGCCGGTAGACGAAATGAAACGATTCTACGTGGACTGTTTGGGTGGCATGGCACAGAGCCTTTTAAACAGTACTGGAGATGAGTTTATGTCTACCGAAATAAACAATCTATGTGAAAAGATGGTCGAGCACCTAAAGAAAGAAGCACAACAAGGTTAAAACCGATTATAAGCTGTATGCAACCGTTTTCGAAAATCTTTATAGAAAAACGTATGCATGCCTACTATATCAGAGAAAAATCGCGTAGATTGTGGAAATTTTGTTCGCAAAAAGCGTTTATACATTGAACAAATCTAATTTCATTAAAACTAAAAGCACATTTATGAAGAAGATCTTTACTAAAGTCGTTCTGGCATTTTTTGGATTGTGCTGCTCATTCGGCTTCAGTTTAGCCCAGAGCACTACTATTTCCGGGAGTGTAATAGACGAATCTTACAATGACCCGTTAGCCGGCGTAAATATCGTGGTTAAAGGAAAAGTAGTGGGAACCATTTCTGATCCCGAAGGAAATTTTTCATTGTCTGTTGATCAGGCTCCTCCTCTGACTCTCGTATTTTCCTTTATCGGATTTGAAACTCAGGAAATAGAGATCACTAATGCCACTACCGCAAACCTTCAAATTGCAATGGCAGAGCAGTCTCTTTTGGGTCAGGAAATCGTTGTTTCAGCGTCCAGGGTTGAGGAGAGTATTCTGGAGTCTCCTGTATCAATTGAGAAGATGGATATATTGGCTATCCAAAACACGGCTTCTGATAATTACTATAAAGGAATTGCTAATCTGAAAGGTGTTGACGTTACAACCAGTAGTATCAATTTTCAAATTATAAATGCTCGCGGATTCAACTCAACCGGTAATACCAGGTTCGTCCAGTTAACGGACGGCATGGATACTCAGGCGCCTGCTCTTAACTTTCCCATAGGGAACCTAAACGGCCCGTCGGAATTAGATGTGGAAAGTGTGGAATTCATTCCCGGAGCAGCCTCGGCCCTTTACGGACCAAACGCTTTTAACGGTATATTATTGGTAAACTCCAAAAGTCCTTTTGATTATCAGGGAGTCAGTGCATTTGCCAAAATTGGAATCAATCATTTGAGCGATTCCGATCTGGATGCCGAAGGTCAGGAGATAGGTCCGGGTGGTACTGAGCCCATGTATGATTTTTCAGTAAGGTATGCCAAGGCGTTTAATAACAAATTTGCCTTCAAGGTAAATTTTTCTTACAGCCAGGCTGAAGACTGGTACGGAACCAATCTTCAAGATCAGAGTTCACAAAACGCTTTATCGTCCGGTTTTAACCCCGGAAGCAATCTGGTTCATGCTTTTGGAGATGAAGTATCTACAAATTTAGCACTTGTAGGTTTGGCAGCCGGAATTGACGGTCTTCCTAACCAGGTAGTCTCAAGAACCCCTTACGAAGAGCGCTTTTTGGTGGACTATGGCGCCGAAAATATCAAGGTGAACACCGGTCTTCACTACAGGCTGAATGACAAAATGGAACTTTTATACGGTTTAAATTATGGCTATGGAACTACGGTTTATTCCGGAGCACAACGCTATTCATTGGCTAACTTTTCCATTTTACAGCATAAGTTAGAGCTTAAGGGAGATAATTTCTTCTTAAGGGCATACACCACACGAGAAAATTCCGGCGATTCTTACATAGCCGATCTTGCTGGCGTTCTTATCAACCGAGAGTGGAAAAGTGATACACAATGGTTTGGAGAATATGCAGCAGCGTATGGAGCGGCGCTTGCCGGTGGCTCTACCGATGAAGCAGCCCATATGCTAGCCCGTGGAGTGGCCGATGACGGACGTCTGAATCCTGGAACTGCTGAATTTGATGCCGCACTAGATAGAGTAACCGGACAGGTAATTCCTAATGGTTCCTTATTTGATGATGAAACAAATCTTTATCATGCAGAAGGGCAATATGACTTTAAAAACCAAATTGACTTTATGGGATTGCAGGTTGGTGCAAGTTATCGTTTGTATGACTTGAATTCTAATGGCACCATCTTCCCTGATTCTTCCGGCAATGATATTACCATTCAAGAAATTGGAGCGTACGCACAACTGTCAAAGAGTCTTCTTGAAGATCGCCTCAAGTTGACAGGGTCGTTGCGTTACGATAAGAATGAAAACTTTGACGCACAGCTTAATCCACGACTATCCGGAGTTTTCAGAGTAGCTGAAAATAATAACATACGGGTTTCTTATCAGACCGGGTTTCGCAACCCTACTACACAGGGTCAGCACATTGATTTAAATGTTCTTACTGCACAATTAATTGGTGGGCTACCACAGTATGCTGAGAATTACAATGCTTATGAAAATGCGTATACCGTACCTTCGGTGAATGATTTTATAGCCGCTGTGGCTGCCGACCCTCTTGGTAGCGCCGCTTTAGGTAACCCTGCTAACTTGGCATTGTTGGATCCTGTAGATAGGTTCAACCCTGTTGAACCGGAACAGGTCCAGTCCATAGAGATAGGTTATAAAGCAGTAATCGCCAATAAACTTTTTGTAGACATAGCGTACTATTACAATGAATTTCAAGATTTCATAGCTCAGCGTCAAATCAGAAAATCAGCGGGAGAGCTTGATTTAAGTGCCACCACAATAACAGAACAAAACATTAGAAATGCGCAAACGCTGTTAACGCCTGTGGTCACACCTGAAAGAATTAATACCTTCCAAATTTACACTAATGTTGATCAAACGGTAAGTGCGCAGGGAGCTGCCGTAGGCCTTGAATATATGTTGAATAAAGGATATAAAATAAGTGGTAATTATAACTGGAACCGACTAAATGACGACCTCGGTAATGGTTTCCTCAGCGAATTCAACACACCTGAACACAAATTCAATGTCTCTTTCGGCAACAGGAAAGTTACCGATAAAATAGGTTTCAATGTAACGTACAGGTGGCAAGATGAATTCTTATGGGAAAGCTCTTTTGCCATTGGTGATGTGCCCTCTGTAGGAACGTTAGATGCGCAAGTAAGTTACAAACTATCCGGGTTAAAATCGATTCTAAAATTAGGCGCGTCTAACCTAACGAATGAGAGGTATGTGTTGAACTACGGTGGCCCTACCATTGGCTCCATATACTACTTATCCATTACGTTTGATGAGTTTATGAATTAAGGTAATTAAGATTAAAGAAATGAAAATTATTAACAGATATATAGTTTTTGGTTTAACCGTAGCGATAGCCTGGTCATGTACATACGATGAACCCGAGATGTCACAACCCACAAGTGGGACAGCAGATTTCACAAAAATGGTTAGTGTCGGTAATTCTTTGACCGCAGGCTTCATGGATGGAGCCCTCTATAATCAAGGTCAAATGAACTCATTCCCTGCATTACTTGCTATGCAGATGGAATTAGTGGGTGGCGGAGAATTTAACCAACCTGATATAAATTCGGATGTAGGATTCAGCGGTCTTGCGTCAGATGGAACCACTCCCCTGGGTCGTTTACGACTCGTTGGCAGTGTTCCAACGCCAATTGTACCCGGAGAGTTTCCAGGTGCATTCGCAGGAGATAAGAGTGCACTAAATAACTTTGGTGTACCCGGTATAACGTTAGGAACGGCTCTTATACCCAACACAGGTACTCCCGGTGACGATTTAGAAAATGGGCTGTATACCAGGTTTGCTTCGAGTCCCGGAACGTCCACAGTTATCGGCGATGCTGCCGCAGCTTTAGCTGATGGCGGTACTTTTTTTACTTTTTGGTTAGGTAACAATGATATTCTCGGCTATGCCACAGGTGGCGCTGCCAATGAGGCCATATTCACCGATCTAAACACTTTTAGCGAAACGCTAAATCTGGCATTGGGTGCAATGCTGGCAGCAGCTCCAGATGCAGAAGGTGTAGTAGCAAATATTCCTGATGTCTTGAGTATTCCCTTTTTCAAGTTAGTACCTTACAATTCTATCCCCTTGGATGCCACAACTGCGGCTGGAGTGAACATTGCTTATGGAGAATATAACGCAGGCCTTGCAGCCGCACTCGGAGCAACGTTAATAACTCAGGAAGAACATGATCGTAGGGTTATTAATTTTGTTGAAGGAGATAATGGTTATGTTATTACTGACGATGAACTAACTGATGTGGCAACATTAAGCGGAGGCATGATCCCAATACCCAATTTAAGACAAACTGCACCCACTGATTTGGTGCCGCTTACAGTAGCTTCGGTGCTGGGCACATTAGTTGACCCGGATGATCCGAATACCGCTAGAGGCGTGGGAGTGCCTCTTGGCGATGAGAGTGTTGTAACACCTGCTGAATTGGCAACAATACAATCCAGAACAGAACAATTTAATCAGTTAATTGCCGACGCCGTGGATGCAAACAGTTCGCAACTTGTTTTATTCGATGCCAATACACTCTTACAGGACCTGGTTGTCAACGGTGCCTCTATCAACGGAAGCGCTTTAGATGCCTCCCTAATTCCTCCATTTGGAGCATTTTCCACAGATGGAGTTCATCCTAATTCCAGAGGATATGCCTATTTAACAAATGAAATGATTGAAGTTATTAATAGTAAGTTTGGAGCCAATATACCCGAGTTAAATCCCAATGATTATCCGGGAAATGCCCTGCCTGAATAAAACTTTTTAAATCAATGGGGCTGTCTCAAAAGGTAGGTCATCCATAGTTTGCGAAGGATCTTACTAAGCTTAAGTGACTGTTTGAAAGCTTAGTGAGATTCTTCCTTCATCAGAATGACTTGAAATGTGGTTTGCTACCTTTTAATACAGCCTTAATTTAATCTTTATAACCGAAAAGTTTCTTCTCTTTAATTGCTGCCGACACCTTACGCGGAACCATTCCTTCCCAGCCACCCTCACCTGATTTTATTCTAGCCAGAACATTGTCAGATATAATGTGTAAGTGATCAAGTGCCGGACCGTCAATATCAACCAGCTTTTTATTAAACCTAAGGTAATCTAAAAGCCCCTGAAGGTTATCTGGGAGTTGAAAGTTTTGCAGGCCATAAAGTTCCTGCGAATCCTGCTTATAAGATGGGTAGACATACAAAGTAACGTTATTGCCAAACAACGTACCGAAAGCCTCAAGCACTCCCCCTTTGAGGTCTTGGTAGTAATTCTCGTCAAAGACTTTCTGAAGGTTGTAAACTCCCAATATAATCCCGATCTTCCGTCCACGTGTGATTGCTGAAATATAGTTAACAAGGCGATAATAACGTATATAATTTGAGATCATCACATTTTGCCCCAGCGAGCATATAATGTCAACTCTATTTAAGAAATCCTCTTCATCTATATGGCCGTCTGTGCTCAAGTCTGCCAGCGTTAATTCGGTAAGGACTACAATCTTTTCTTTAACTACGTCCGGATCTTTCTTGAACTGTCTTCGTGCGGAAATGAGCATATCTACATTTACATGGGTTACCGGTCTGAAGCGGCCCCGTAACATGAGCACATTTTTTTTATAAAGAAATTCAGAAGGCTGCTGAACGCTACCGTCTGCCCCAAATATGGCAACCCGGGTCATGCCATTCTTTACAAGCTTTAAGCTCATAATCCGATTATCCACGGTTTCAAAGTCTGGACCGGCTATCCTGAACATATCTATCTCTATCCTGCCTTTTGCCAATTCATCGGTTAGTGAGTTTAAGAAATCGTCTCCCACATCTTTATAATGTAAGCACGCATAAATCAGGTTCACTCCTACTATTCCCACCGCATACTGCTGGAGAATAGCATCATTATCATGCATTTTGATGTGAATTACGCACTCATTATGCGGTC
>JBCDHA010000003.1:0-37091 GCA_038750705.1 Bacteroidota bacterium | reverse complement strand
GCGTAACTTCGGATACGGCAGGCGCATCATCAGTGTAAGCTCTAACGACCTTTTCAAGAAGTAATAAATTATCTGACATGCTATTTCAAACAAAGCCCCGCTTTTATAGTTTATTGCCGGCGCCCGGCTAAATCCTTCGAATAAGAGCAAAATGCCTTTTAATGCGTTGGAGAAAAGAATTTTATTCAACGCTAAAACTACTTCCACCCGTCATTTGGCAGAAGCCAACCCAGAACTGCCTTTTAGGGGATTTAAAGGATGTTTATAGCGGATAATTTCGGCTCATAAAATTTTTTCTCGGACACCTGTGATCGTTTATATTGGCCCATTTTCTAGTGAATTTAACTTAATCCTATCTTACGACTAAACATTCGTAGCGTAAGCGGGTTAAGCTATCATAAACATTAGAACCTTTATGAAAAAGTTATCTTATTTAGTATTAAGTGCGTTATTATTCACATTTGCTTGCGGAGGTGGTAGCAAAGAGACTGCAGAAGAAGTAGTTGAAGCTGAACCTGTAGAAGAAGAAGTAGTAGAAGCTGAGCCAGTAGAAGAAATGAAGGACATTGTTGCTCTGGCCGCTGGAACTGACATTCTTTCAACGCTCGTTGCCGCCGTTCAGGCCGGTGAGCTCGTAGAAACATTACAGGGAGAAGGACCTTTTACCGTATTCGCCCCTACAAATGAAGCTTTTGCTGCCCTTCCCGAAGGTACTCTTGATAATTTACTACTACCGGAAAACAAAGACCAGTTAGTAGCTATCCTGACTTATCATGTTGTGGCCGGTAAAGTTATGTCGACAGATTTAACAGATGGGATGACCGCTGCAACGGTTAACGGAGCAGAAGTTACCATTACTACAGTTGATGGAGCTAAAGTAAATGGAGCCGGAGTGGCGTCCGCTGATATAGAAGCGTCAAATGGTGTCGTACACGTTATCGACGCTGTATTATTGCCACCTTCCGAATAGTAAAATTTTCTAACCATCTAAAAGAGGGGCTTTCTTACTTGAGAAAGCCTTTTTTTATTGCTACCTCGTCTTTCATCAACTAGAAGCAACACTATGTATTAGATCGCCTTTATGAAAATTTTAATTCGAAAAGTACTCATTGTTTTTCTCTTAGTCTCGATAATTCTTGTCATCACCAACCCTAATGAAGCCAGGTTTTTAGAGAAGGTAGCCAGGGATTATAGTGCTATACACCACACTACGCCTTTAGACACTCCCAAACTTTTAGAAATTGGCGAAATACAAACTCAAACCTATTTTTTATTTAGTGTATACAGCTACCGATTCGGCACTATTTCAGTTACTTACATAGGCGTACTTGGCACTTTTATAAAACTAGGCTCCAAACACAAAAAACAAGAAGAAGAAATAAGAACTGTTTGACAAATCACTTATTTGATTTCTTCAAAATGAGATTATCTTTAATCCATTATTCAACACAGTATACGACAAAAGTTTGAAACACTACTTAATTAGGAAGATCAATCGGATGAATCTTCAATTTAATGGGTGGTTATCTGGCCTTTTACTGTTTTACTCATGTTTTTTATTCATCCGATGGTTTGATCTGGTTTTTGACGTGTACTGAGCTTATTCAATTTACTTATGAAGAAAGTCATTAAGGTAACTGTACTCATTACTTTTGTATGTATTGCCCTGTTTTCTTCCGTCCTGATCATAGGTGTGTTTCAACAGGATCGCATTGTCAGGAATTTGGTTGAATCGATAAATGGCGGCTTTAGCGGTCGATTAGTGATCGATGGAAGCCATATCTCTCCATTCGTTACTTTCCCATATATTTCAATCGATTTGGAAGATATTAGTCTTTATGAAAGTAAAGAAGCTGACAGCGAGCGTTTGTTGTACGTTAGCGATGGATATTTAGGTTTTGATTTTTGGTCTATACTAAATGGTTCATTTGAAGTGAAGTCCATTAAATTAGATAGTGGTTTCCTGAAGCTGGTGCAACACAAGGACGGCACTTTTAATATCGTTAATGCTCTGTCCGATACCAAAGACGTGGGTAATAATGATAAAACTTCAGAATTCAGCCTCAACTTAAAATCGCTCCAACTTACGAATATTGATCTACTTAAGCTGAATGAGGAAACCAACGTACTCGTTGAGGCATTCATTGAAAATTCTCAATCTAGTTTAAACAAGTCACGTGAAAATACATACGTATCGTTAGATAGCCGATTTATATTCAATTTGGTCATCGACGGTGATACGTCCTTTTTGCATCATAAGCATGTGGATCTGCATACAGAACTCGACTTTGACGCAACACAAAACATATTGGAAATTAGTCCTTCAGAAGTGGTTATAGAAAAGGCTATATTTCTTATGGATGGCGCTATTGATGTGGACAATGACATGGACTTAAAACTAAAGTTTAGTGGCAATAAACCGGACTTTGATTTGTTTTTATCCTTAGTCCCTGAGGAGTTCGCGCCAGCTTTGAAACGCTACGAAAATGGAGGGCGCATTTATTTTGATGCGTCTATTGAAGGTAAGTCAATCAATGGCTACAATCCTGCCATAAAAATAGATTTTGGTTGTGCGGAAGCCTTTGTGAGTAATACTTTGGTCGACAAAGAAGTGAGCGATCTGTTCTTTAAAGGACACTTTACTAATGGTGAAAAGCGCGACCCTACTACCATGATGTTTTCCATTCAGGATTTCTCGGCAAGACCGGAAGCAGGAATATTTAAAGGTGATGTAAGCATAACCAACTTCGAGGCACCCGAAATAGATGTGCAGTTAAATTCAGAGTTCGACCTGGACTTTCTTACCGGTTTTCTCAATATAGATAATCTTAGAGATGTTACCGGTAAAGTATCTCTGACCATGAATTTTCATGATATCATTGATTTGGACAATCCTGAAAGGAGTATCGAAAAACTCAATGAAGCCTATTTTGCCGAATTAAAAGTAGAAGGTCTGAATTTCAACAGCACCGGCTATGATCTGCCGGTGCGTGATATAAATATAGATGCTACTATGGATGGCAGCGCCGCTAAAATAAACCGTTTTGACATAAAACTTGGCAAGTCTGACCTTTCGATGAAAGCCAGCCTGTCCGATGTACCGGCCATACTTCACCACACTAATATTCCTGTAGAAGCCATTCTGGAGATCCAATCTTCCTTAATCGATTTCAATGAGCTTACCTCAGTGAATGCCGATTCGATAAATCCAAAAGTCTACAACGAACAGGTGAAAGATCTGAGTATGGGATTAAAATTCAAAGCATCTGCGCAGGCGTTTACAGAGTCCAGAAATCTACCTGTAGGGGAGTTTTTCATTGAAAGACTTAATGCCACCCTCACTAATTATCCGCATCGGCTGCACGACTTTAATGCCGATGTGTACGTCAATGACGATAACTTTCGGGTGATCGATTTTACCGGCATGATTGACGAAAGCGATTTCCATTTTAACGGTCAGCTCGATAACTATGATCTATGGTTCCAAAAAGATCCGGTAGGACATACCCAGATTGATTTTCATTTGATCTCCAACCTGCTTCAGTTAGATGACGTATTCGCTTATGGCGGAGAAAACCACGTGCCTAAAGACTACAGGCACGAAGAATTCAGAAACTTAAAAATTGATGGCGTAGCAGACCTTAGTTTTAACAAAAAGCTGGGGTCATCCAATGTACGTATTGATAATGTAGCGGCCACCATGAAAGTACACCCTATGCGGTTCGAAAATTTCAGCGGAAACATCTACATGGACAGTCTCATTTTGAAAGTAGATAGCCTGGGTGGTAAATTAGGTAGGTCTGAGTTCAAAGCCAATTTTTTGCACCATCGTAAAAAATCCGGAGCAGAGAAAAAGCACTCCTTTGAGCTTATATCTCCGAGATTAGATTTTGACGAGCTTTTTGCTTACAACCCACCACCTGTGACGGATACGGTTGACCACACTGCGGCGTTCAATATTTTTGAGGTCCCATTCTCAGACATGGATTTTAGTGTATCTATTGAAAATCTGAATTACCATAGGTATGAGCTTAGGGATTTTGTGCTGGAAGGAAGAATGCAAAAAGATCATTTCCTCTACGTAGATGATATGTCTACCAAGGTAGCCGGCGGAGAAATGAAAATTAAAGGGTACTTCAATGGATCCGATCCTGAAAATATATATTTCAATCCGGAAATTGAGGTATCGAACCTAAACCTGGACCAAATTCTATTCAAGTTTGAGAACTTCGGACAGGACCATCTGGTATCTGAAAATTTAAATGGGCGAGTGAGCGGAACGTTAGCCGGTAAGGTGCGGGTCCATGCCGACTTAATTCCTATTATCGATGATTCTGATATTCAAACGGAATTTAAAGTCGTGAATGGTAGCCTGGTAGATTACTCGGCGTTCGATGCGCTTTCCAGCTATTTTGCAGATAAAAATCTTAATAATGTCCGTTTTGATACGCTTCGGAATGTATTAAATCTCAAAAACGGAACCTTGGACATACCCACCATGAACATTAACTCTTCTCTAGGTTATTTTGAGCTTTCTGGAACCCAGGATGTAAATCTCAATATGGAGTATTACCTGAGAGTGCCCTGGAAAGTGGTAACCCGGGCGGGTGCCCAGAAACTTTTTGGGAAAAAGGATAGAGATACTTCCGAACAAGTGGATGATATCCAGGTTAGAGACGAATCCAAACGTACGCGTTTTCTGAATTTAAAGATCGAAGGCACCCCGGAAGATTATAAGATCTCCTTGGGCAGAGATAAGGACTGAAGTGTCGATAATAACAAATACCTAATCCCATTCAACAAGGATAATGTAACAGGATTTAAGTTTGGTGAAGCTATTTGACTTTGATCACATCATCCCATTGATAATTGCCTTCATCTGTCCATAATGCTTGGTTCAGGCCTTTTAATATTACTTCAAGAGGCATTGGATATGCTCTGAACGTCCATAAATCCCCACTACATCGCCGGTTTTCAGGTTTATTAAGGATTTCCCCCTCCGCCGATCAATCCGAAATTGGTGGTTGTAATAGCTCGCATAGAATCAATAGATACGTTATCTCCGTATCTTTCCTGAAGATCTTTCAGTTGAATTTTAAGTTCCGTAATCAAATCGGCATGAGCTACATCAAAGTAGAGGTTAGTTAGTTCATTAGGGTCATTTTTAAGATCGTATAACTCCCATTGATCAATATCATGGTAAAAATGTATGAGTTTGTATCTCTCTGTTCGCATACCATAATGTGGCTGTACATGGTGCCAAAATGGGTACTCGTAATAGTGATAATAAATCGCGGTTCTAAATGGCTCATTACCACCTAAACCCATCAGGTTGTCCTTGAAGCTTTTACCTTGTAAACCTTGCCCCTCGCTAATGCCGGCCAAATCTAAAAGAGTTGTAGAAAAATCAATATTCATAATCATGTCATTATTGACAACATTGGAAAGAATTCGTCCAGGATATCTAATGATAAATGGCATTCTCAGTGAAGGTTCGTACATAAAACGCTTATCGTACCATCCATGATCACCCAGGTAAAATCCTTGGTCTGATGTATAGATAACTATAGTATTTTCAGTTAACTCATTTTCATCCAAATAATCAAGTACCCTACCCACATGGTCATCAACCGATTTTACGCAAGCCAGATAATCCTTAATATAGCGTTGATATTTCCATTCTCGTGCTTCTTCCACTGTCATACTATCAAATGGAAGCCACCCCTCGCCTGTTCCTCTTTTATAACCCATTTCAGCCCACCTGCGTAATTCACCTGGATCTTTTATAGAATCAGGAGGAGCGAGCTTCATGTCTCTGGGGTCAAAATTATCCATAGTCATATCTGTGTCTCCGGCTGTTAATTCCCGACCTTCATAGGTATCATGAAAAGTATCGGGAAATGGCATTTCTATCCCATCAAATAGATTCTCATATTTCTTTTCAGGTAGCCACTTGCGGTGAGGCGCTTTATACTGAAGCAACATTAAGAAAGGTTTTGACCCGTGAGCGTTTTGGTTCAACCAATCTAGTGCAAAATCCGTTGTGAGCTTCGTGGCGTATCCTTTTTCTACACTGTTTTTACCATTCTCGTTATAAATGGGATCATAATACGTTCCTTGCTGTCCTTTATTATTATGGTACTTATAGTAATCGAACCCCACAGGTTCCGTGCCTAAATGCCACTTTCCAAAAAGAGCCGTGCGATAACCTTTTCGTTGGAATTCCTGCGGAAATGTCCATTGAGAAGAATCAAACTTACCACCTTTGTGATTTTTGTAAAAACCGTTTTGATGGCTAAATTTTCCAGTAAGTATTGCAGCTCTGCTTGGCCCACATATCGCATTCGTACAGAATACATTGTTCAAAAGTGTACCCTCATCAGCCAAACGATCAATGTTTGGCGTAGGCGCCAAACTATCAAATATACCTCCATATGCAGATATCGCATGCACGGCATGATCGTCTGTCATTATAAACAAGATGTTTGGCGCTTCGAATTGATCTGATTTAGAACAATTAAAAAAGAAAAAAGCTGACAGGCTCAGAAGTATTAGAACTGTTTGTACTTTATATTTCATTTTGTGCATTAGAAGCCATCAGTTGGAAAACGCAGATAGTATTAACTCGCAGAATCAGACTGTAAACTTCGTACCTACATAATTGAGAATATGATACTAAAAACTGAACATCTAAAATAATATGTCAAAATTCACATTACACTTGAGTTAACCAACTTCAGAATTGCTCCTCAAAATAGCACAGCAAAACTAAAGCTGATCAACTGTTCATATCACTAATTCACTTCTACTGCTCCTATATCTGCTTTGGATCTTGGATTGCCATTGATGTCTTCTTTCAATGAAGAACTAGTATCTGCATTATCAATGGCTACACTTCCTGACATGAGTTTAAGAACTGGCAGTTTTCCCGAAACTTTTGTCAATTTATCAGAAAGGCCGATTTGTGTTAGATCACTCACTACTCGGCTATGGGTCATATCTACATTAGACACTTTCATACCTGTCACTTTCCCAAAAATATTTGCTTCATTCTGCATCACTTTACTTTTTAAAAAATTTAAATCCGGTTCTTTTGGCCCTCCATTTGATACCACCATCGAATTTGACACGGCAAATTCAGGCTCATAACCTTGATCGCCATAGAATGCAATACCCGGTAATCTTTCTTTTTCATAGGTAGTTCGGTTATAAGCTACGGTTATATGATTGACGTTCACCTTAACATTGGCGGTATTTTTATTTAAGTGTTTTGCACTTCTAATAAACATGGCGCCGCCTTTTTTAGAAGTAGAATTATAGGCGAGAATGGAATTTTCCATGTCTAAAAATAGCTGCTTTTCATCTCCCCATTTTGGATTTCCATTCACATAAATGGCGCCCCCATGGTTTTCGCTTACATTCGAAGAAATGACCGTATTCCGAATAACTATATCTGAGTCTGATGCATTGCCTGATTGCAATGCCATTCCTCCACCAGATTTATTAGCAAAATTTTCATGAATCCAGCAATTTTCAACCACTACATTGCTAGCCACAATCATAACTCCACCACCAACTTTGTCGGTTCTATTTCTTTGAATAATAAGGTTATTTAATGTTGACTTACCTTTTACGCGTTTTAGCATAATGCCACCGCCCGGCGCTCCAAGCGCTCTGCCGTCTGATATGGTTAAATTTTCAATCGTTAAACTTTCTGCTCCATAGGCTCCATCCGCCGAGATGACCGAACCTTCACTTCCGGTGATCCCGTCCCTGTCAGGGTGATCACCTCTTAACGTTATACCCTTTTTATTCAACTTCACTGAGCCGACATGTATACCTCTAATCTGAATAATATCACCTGGCCTTGCTTTATTAATAGCTACCTGAAGGGAGTTAAACTCTTTTTTATCAATAGTAATGGACTGCGCTTGTAAAAGAGGGCATGCTGTCAAAAAAAAGACAAAGGTTAGTAGTCGTATCATTTTGAAGTTAAAATTTTATAGGATCAGAAACTGGAAGTTTGAAAGTGTATTTTTCAACCGCGACAGGCCGGTCACCAAACCTTTGTGACGTTTTAACATATTTAGGGTTGGCCAATACCCAATAGTACCCATCTACTTCCACCGAAAAGCTGTTTGTTTCTATACCTCTTTTGATCGGGCTGGCAAGGTCGGGGTCTAATGTTTTTGAATAATAAATATCATAACTCTCAAACTGATCATGTAGTTGCCATTTCAGTTCCTTACCTTTTACATAGGTCGTAATCGGAACATACTTTTGAAATCTCCACTCAGCCAAAGAGCGAAAGTAAAAGTTCTTTACCTGATCCTCATATTCCTCATTCAGCGCCAGATTCACCAGCTCATCCGGATCATTCTTCAAGTCAAAAAGTTGGTGTATGATGCCATGGGTATAGACATACTTAAAATCCCCTTCTCTAAGCATCCTTGATGGCACATTTCTGGCTTTTGGTAAAAGGGTGTAGTCACCTCCCCGGAACTCACTGTAGACTGTTCTCCCCTCCATTTCGTTCCCGGTCATTAACAAATTAACCAAAGATTCTCCTTGCAAACTCTCGGGCATCTCTGCTCCTGCCAATTCTGCTAAGGTTGGATACACATCAAGCAAACTCACCAATGTATTAACCTTAATACCTTGCTTAAAAAGTTTTGGATACGAAATGATAAATGGAATGTTCACAGCTTCTTCATACATACAATGCTTTCCTCTCAGCCCATGCTCGAAGAGGTGCTCACCATGATCCGTGGTGTAGATAATCACTGTATTTTCGTATTGTCCATTGTCTTTCAAGGATTGGATAACGCGCCCTAACATGTCGTCCATTTCAGTAATGCATGCATTGTAAGCAGCCATTACATTTTTAGCCTTACTAATATCTTTTGGAATACCTGAATGAACCCAGTTTGGCACCCAAGGGTATTTTCCTTTACCGTACCAATCATTGAATGTTTCAGGTAATTCAAAATTATTCGGATTGTGCATATCCAGGTATTTTTGAGTAGTAGTGAATGGAGCGTGAGGCTTTTCAAATCCTACATGTATAAAAAAAGGCTTATCCTGACTCGAAGCATACTCAATAAACTCCACGGATTTTCGTGCCACTACCATATCAAAATTATCTTCATCATTTTCTACCAGTGTAGGTAAATACTCTGTATTTAAATACATAGGCCCATTGGGGTACACATTCATATATTTTTTGAACTGTCTATATCTTTGATAGGTATCTGTTCCTACTTCATCTTCATAGTGTCCACCTGGAAAGTAGGTATAGTATCTAAGACTTGTTTGGTTAAATCCCATATCATTTCCACATTGATGATCTTCATCCACATCTCGCTGTAATTCTCCATGCACATGCATTTTACCTGGCGCCGCAGTGCTATATCCTACGTTTCCTAGTGACTCGGCGAGTGTCAGTATCCCCTGAGAATAGCCCGTCTCCCTTAAATATCCACTACCCATATTTTTCACTTTCCCGTCAGGCATTTTCACGGGGGCTTTGTGATAGATGGCTTTATTGGCATAAGGATACATTCCAGTAATGAGCGCCGCTCTCGCCGGGGCACAGACCGGAGCAGGAGTATAACAATTATTGAATGTAATACCCGTTCGGGCAAGCTCGTCAATATTAGGCGTGATGGCTGTTTTACTACCATAGGCACCGGTATCGTCCAACTTATGCTGATCGGAAATGATAAAAACGATATTTGGTAATTCATTTTGCTCATCTTGTCCTCTTGTCAACAAAGAGGAGAATATGATCAGCGTAATAAGTAGCGATCTCTTATTTAACTTCATTCTTGTTTAATACGGTTTATTATCGAATTACAAATTTGACTGTTTTAGTTGCTTTATTGTCTTGAATGAATTGCATCAGATATACACCTTTTTCCATATCCCATACCTCATATGAAGCGGTCGGTACATACTGATACTGGCGGAGTACTTTGCCCTCAAAGGATAAAATTCTTATTGTACCCTCGACATCTCCGGCATTAATTCTAAAGTCATTAGTTACAGGGTTAGGATAAAAGAGGAAATCAGGGATTTCACTTTCTACAGATAAGACTAGATCAATATTTATAATAAACACGTCAGAAACACTGTTACCATCACTATCCATGGCTGTTACAGTACATTCTGTCAGACCAAAAGAAGATTCTTTTACAATAATAAAGTCACCTTCTACAGTAGCATCAACCACAGAATCATATTGAAGAAGTACCGAAAAAGTCAGATCATCATTATCAGCATCATCAAAGGTTTCGGAGATGTCTATCGTAGTAATTAAAAACCCGGTGTTCGAGGTAATGTCGCCTATTGGATTCACTACAACGGGGACACCATCACCACCAACACTGACAATGAAGGTTTCTGGTACTACTCCTCCATTACCGTCATCGGCCGTTACGGTAACCGTTGTCTCTCCTAAACCAACCTCCGTAATGGTTAAATTAAACGGACTTGTAAAGGCAGCTGTTACAATGGATTCGTCGGCTACCTCTACACTTAATGTAAGCGGATCATTGTCCGCATCAGTAAATGTATTCATCAAATCTACATTCTGCGTCATAAAACCTGGGTTAAGTATTTGATCGCCAATAGGATTAGCAACAATTGGAAATAAGTTAGGACTCACAGTAACTTTAAATACGTCTGTCACACCTCCGCCATTTCCGTCATCGGCTGTTACTTCTACATCAGTGGTTCCCAGGCCTACTTCCGTAATGATTACGCTTTCATCTTGAATAATTGCAGTGACGATTTGTGTATTCAAGACATTCACTGAATAACTCAACATATCGTTATCGGCATCTTGGAAAACATCGCTTAAATCGATTGATTCCGTACCAAAACCTGCTTCATAGATCTCGTCATTTAACATACTGACCACCACTGGGGCTCTATTTGGTATTTCCGCAATTTCATAGGCTCCGGCGTCTGGTGTGGCATCTCTGGCTAAGCCTCGCGCATCAGTTATTGGCAAAGTAACTCCTACAGTAGCTGTGCAGAAATCAACGGCCGTACCGGCGCTATCCAACGGAAGCACGGCCACAGGGCCAAAATCATTGCTTAACATAGAAGTTAAACCGGCAAATGTGGCTGTCCTGCCTTTCGAATTATTCTTAGCCGCATCATCGATAATACTAAGAAAAGAACTCGCTCCTTCTAACCCTCCCAAAATAGAATTCACTACATCAGTAGTATTAGAATTCGTGAAGTTTAAGGCTTTTTCACTCACATCATCTGCGGTGACTACGATAGAATTATACAGTCGAAAATTCGTTAAGGAACCGGCAGGAGCGCTGGTAAACCGGATGCCGTTTTTCGCTGCCCCGCTATGGGTATTGTTATACAGCGTTGCATGAACAAGGGTTAAACTTGCGTTGCCGGTGGTGTTATCACCTGTCCAGGTAGACCCTTTCGACCAAATGGCTCCTCCACCTGCTGCACTAGTACCGCTTGTCGCTGCATTATTTGACAGGGTTGTATTTTCAATATAAACATCTATCATATGATCGTTGCCAAAATTATTATTGCCATTAATGTACAATCCTCCACCGTTTCGTCCTGCATTGCTGTCAATTAAGGAACTCAGAATATTTATCTGGTTATCGATACCTGCGCCATTGTTAGGCGCCATAATTACTCCCCCTCCATCTAAAGTGGATGTATTATTTTGAATGGTACAGTCAATGATATCTGCATTAGAGCCCGCCATACTCACCCCGCCACCATTTTTTTCTGTAGCATTATCAGTAATGATCAAATTCCTTAAAGTGACCAAACCTGTTACTTTATCTATGTTAATACCTCCGCCATTTTCAGGAGCGTTTCCGTTTTGGATTCCTAAGTTTTCAATGGTTACGGTTAGTACCGGATTATCGTCAGGACGTACAATATTGACCACACGATCACTCGCAGTTCCTGAACTCTCAGCCGCCTGAATGATATCTACCGTTGGATCCTCACCTCTTAGGGTCACACTTTTCTCGACCGTGATAGACTCGGTATGAACACCCATCACCAATATCACATCACCATCCACCGCAGCTAAAAGCGCTGTAGATATACTAGGATAACCTACCTCTCCAATAAAAACTCTATCATCAGACGTGGATGTATTGATGATAATATCAAAAGTTGAGGTGATGATACCATCATTTCCGTCATCAGCCGTGACCGTAATAGTTGTTTCACCTGATCCAACTTCAGTAATCCTTAAACTAAATGGGCTTGTAAAAGCGGCTGTGACCACTGATTCATCAGCCACTTCTGCGCTTAGTGTCAGTGGGTCATTGTCCGCATCAGTAAATGTATTGGTCATATCTACATCCTCTGTTGCAAAACCCGGATTGAGTATCAGATCACTAATAGGGTTGATAACTATAGGAGCGGAATTGGCATTTACAACAACTTCAAATTCAGCCGTAACACTTCCGCCATTGCCATCATCAGCCGTAACAGCTATGGTTGTTGCACCCAAACCAACTTCAGTAACCCTTAAATTAAAGGGACTTGTGAAGGCGGCAGTAACGACCGATTCATCGGTTACCTGTACACTAAATGAAAGTGAATCATTATCCGCATCTGAAAATGTATTGGTCACATCCACATCTTCTGTCATGAAACCTGATTTAAGTGTAAGGTCGCTAAAGTCGTTAGCAACTACAGGAAGGGCGTTGGTACCTACATTAACTTCAAACAAATCGGTTACCATTCCGCCATTTCCATCATTGGCAGTTACCGTAATCGTTGTTTGCCCTGCACCGACTTCAGCAATATTTAGAGTAAACGGACCTGTAAAAGCAGCTGTCACAATGGATTCGTTGACTACCTCGGCACTCAACGTAAGCAGGTCATCATCAGGGTCTGAAAATACATCGGTGATATCTACGTCTTCAGATACAAAACCCGGGACAAGTAGTAGATCCTCCAGAGAATTAGCTACCACAGGAACTCTATTAGGTATTTCTGCAATTTCATAGGCTCCGGCATCTGGTGTGGCATCCCGATCAATCCCTCGCGCATCAGTGGTTGGTAAGGTAACCCCCACGGCCGCTGTGCAAAAATCAACGGCAGTACCGGCGCTATCTAACGGAAGCACCGCAACAGGGCCAAAATCACTATTCAACGGAGAGGTTAAACCGGCAAACGTGGCTGTCCTGCCTTTTGAATTGTTCTTCGCTGCATCATCAATAATTGTAAGAAACGAACTCGCTCCTTCTAACCCTCCCAAAATAGAATTCACTACATCCGTAGTATTAGAATTAGTGAAATTTAAGGCCTTTTCACCTACATCATCTCCAGTGACTACTATAGAATTATACAGTTGGAAATTCGTTAACGAACCGGCAGGAGCGCTGGTAAACCGGATGCCATTTTTCGCTGCCCCGCTATGGGTATTGTTATATAGCGTTGTATGAACAAGGGTTAAACTTGCATTACCGGTGGTATTATCGCCAGTCCAGGTGGATCCTTTCGACCAGATGGCTCCTCCACCTGCTGCACCGGACCCACTTGTGGCTGCATTATTTGATAGAGTTGTATTTTCAATATAAACATCTATAAGGTGATCGTTGCCAAAATTATTATTACCATTAATATACAATCCTCCGCCATTTCGCCCCATGTTGCTATCTATTAAGGAGGATAGTACTCTAACATCATTATCGATACCCGCAACATTGCTAGGCGCTACAACTACCCCTCCTCCATCTAAAGTGGACGTATTGCTTTGAATGGTACAGTTAATGACATCTGCGTTGGAGCCAGCCATGTTCACACCGCCTCCATTTTTTGTGGTGGCATTATTGGCAATTATTAAGTTCCTAAGCGTTAGTAATCCCGTTACTTTGTCCGCATTAATACCGCCGCCATTTTCGGTAGTGCTCCCATTTTGAATTCCTAAGTTTTCAATGGTTACCGTCAGTGTGGCGTTATCATCGGGCTGTAAAATGTTAACTACACGATCACTTGCAGTTCCTGACGTCTCAGCTGCCTGAATGATATCTACCGTTGGATCTTCTCCTCTTAGGGTTACACTTTTATTGATGGTGATGGGCTCAGTATGAACACCCATTACCAATATCACATCACCATCTACAGCGGCTGTTAAGGCAGAAGTAATATCCGGATAACCCGTGTCACCAATAAAAACTTTATCATCGGACGCAGATGTATTAACACTAACGTTCATGGTTGAGGTAGCAATACCGTCATTTCCGTCATCAGCCGTAACCGTAATCGTTGTTTCACCTGAACCAAGTTCAGTGATCCTTAAATTAAATGGACTGGTGAAAGCGGCAGTTACAACCGTTTCATCTGCCACTTCTACGCTTAAGCTGAGTAAGTCATTATCTGCATCTGAAAATGTATTGGTCATGTCCAGATCTTCTGCCGCGAAGCCCACGTCTAACAATAAATCATCGACAGGATTAACCAGCGTTGGAACTATATTAGATATTTCTGCAATCTCATAGGCCCCTGCATCTGGTGTAGCATCTCTATTAATCCCTCGCGCATCAGTGGTTGGTAACGTAATGCTCACAGGAGCCGTGGCGTAATCAACGGCAGTCCCGGCGCTATCCAACGGAAGCACCGCAACAGGGCCAAAATCATTGTTCAATGGAGAAGTTAGACCGGCAAACGTTGCTGTACCAGCTTTTGAGTTGTTCCTTGCTACATCATCGATAATTGTGAGAAAAGAACTCGCTCCTTCTAACCCTCCCAAAATAGAATTCACTACATCGGTGGTATTAGAATTCGTGAAATTTAAAGCTTTTTCACTTGTATTATCCCCAGTGACTACGATAGAATTGTACAATTGGAAATTCGTTAAGGAACCCGCAGGTGCGCTGGTAAACCGGATACCATTTTTCGTTGCTCCACTATGGGTATTGTTATAGAGGGTTGCATGAACCAGGGTTAAACTAGTGTTGCCGGTGGTGTTATCTCCTGTCCAGGTGGACCCTTTCGACCAGATGCCCCCTCCGCCTACACCACCTGATGCGCTGGTCGCTATGTTGTTTGATACGGTAGTATTTTCAATATAGACATCTATGAGATGATCGTTTCCAAAATTATTATTACCATTGATATACAATCCTCCTCCGTTTCGTCCGTCATTGCTGTCAATTAACGAACTCAGGATATTTACCTGGTTATCAATGCCTGCGCCATTATTAGGTGAAACAACTATGCCCCCACCATCTAAAGTGGACGTGTTATTTTGAATGGTACAATCAATAACATCTGCATTGGAGCCCGCCATACTCACCCCACCGCCATTTTTTGTCGTGGCATTGTTCGCAATTATTAAGTTTTTAAGCGTTATTAATCCTGTTACTTTATCCACATTAATACCGCCGCCGTTTTCTGTAGTGTTTCCATTTTGAATTCCCAGGTTTTCAATGGTAACGGTCAACACCGGGTTACCGTCAGGACGTACTACATTGACCACACGATCACTTGCAGTTCCTTCACTCTCAGCCGCTTGAATGATATCTACCGTTGGATCCTCCCCTCTTAGGGTTACACTTTTATCAATGGTGATGGACTCAGTATGAATACCCGTAACAAGGATAGTATCACCCTCTAAGGCAGCTGTAAGCGCTGAAGCTATGTTTGGATAGCCCGCCTCACCGACAAAAACCTGACCCGCCCCAACCTCATAGGCTCCTGCATCTGGTGTGGTATCTCGATTAACCCCTCGCGCATCAGTAGTTGGTAATGTAATGCTCACAGGAGCCGTAGCGTAATCAACGGCGGTCCCGGTACTATCCAGTGGAAGAACAGCAACAGGGCCTATTTCATCATCAAGCGTCGTGATTAAACCTGCGGATGTAGCTGTAACAGTTTTTGAATTATTCTTCGCTACATCGTCAATAATCGTGAGAAATGAACTCGCTCCTTCTAAACCTCCCAAAATAGAATTCACTACATCGGTGGTATTAGAATTCGTGAAGTTTAAAGCTTTTTCATTTGTATTATCCCCGGTGACTACGATAGAATTGTACAATTGGAAATTCGTTAAGGAACCCGCAGGTGAGCTGGTAAACCGGATACCATTTTTTGTCGCTCCGCTATGCGTATTGTTATACAGAGTCGCATGAACCAGAGTTAAACTGGTGTTGCCTGTGGTGTTATCACCTGTCCAGGTTGATCCTTTAGACCAGATGGCTCCTCCACCGGACCCACCTGATGCGCTGGTCGCGGTATTATTTGACAGAGTCGTATTTTCAACATAGACGTCTATCAAATGGTCGTTGCCAAAATTGTTATTCCCGTTAATGTACAATCCCCCACCATTTCGTCCGTCATTGCTGTCAATTAACGAACTCAGAATATTTATCTGGTTATTAATACCTGCGCCATTGTTAGGTGAAACGATTATGCCGCCGCCATCTAAAGTGGACGTGTTATTTTGAATAGTACAAGCAATGATATCTGCATTGGAGCCCGCCGTGCTCACCCCGCCGCCATTTTTTGTCGTGGCATTGTTCGCAATTATTAAGTTTTTAAGCGTTAGTAATCCTGTTACTTTATCCACATTGATACCAGACCCGTTCTCGGTAGCGTTTCCGTTTCGTATTCCTAAGTTTTCAATGGTCACGGTCAACACCGGGTTACCGTCGGGACGTACTACATTGATTACACGATCACTAGCAGTTCCAGCACTCTCAGCCGCTTGAATGATATCTACCGTTGGATCCTCCCCTCTTAGGGTTACACTTTTATCAATGGTGATGGACTCGGTATGAATACCTCTAACCAGGATGGTATCACCCTCCACTGCCGCTGTTAGGGCAGAAGTAATGTTTGGATAACCCACTTCGTCAATAAAAACCCGATCATTTACAACAATCCCAATCTCGTAGGCTCCGGCATCTGGTGTGGTATCTCGATTAACCCCTCGTGCATCAGTGGTTGGTAACGTAATGCTCACAGGAGCCGTGGCGTAATCAACGGCGGTCCCGGTACTGTCCAGTGGAAGCACAGCAACAGGGCCTATTTCATCTTCCAGTGTCGTGATTAAACCTGCGGATGTAGCCGTAACAGTTTTTGAATTATTCTTCGCTATATCGTCGATAATCGTAAGAAAAGAGCTCGCTCCTTCTAACCCTCCTAAAATGGAATTCACTACGTCTGTGGTATTAGAATTCGTCAAATTCAAAGCTTTTTCACTTACATCATCTCCAGTGACTACAACAGAATTGTACAATTGAAAATTCGTTAAGGAACTGGCGGGTGCACTGGTAAACCGGATACCATTTTTCGTTACTCCGCTATGGGTATTGTTATACAGGGTTGCGTGAACCAGGGTTAAACTGGTATTGCCTGTGGTGTTATCGCCTGTCCAGGTGGACCCTTTCGACCAGATGGCTCCTCCTCCCGCTCCACCTGATGCGCTGGTCGCTACATTATTTGATACCGTTGTATTTTCAATATAGACATCTATTAGATGGTCGTTGCCAAAATTGTTATTTCCGTTAATGTACAATCCTCCGCCATTTCGTCCCATATTATTATCTATCAGGGAGGATAGTATTCTAATATCATTATCAATACCAGCACTATTGCTAGGTGCCACGACCAGGCCTCCTCCATCTAAAGCGGACGTATTATTTTGAATGGTACAATCAATGATGTCCAGGTTAGAGCCTAATACATTCAATCCGCCACCATTAGTTGAGGTAGTATTGTTTAATATTCGCAGGTTTTTCAAAAGAACCAATCCCGTGGCTTTATCCACGTTTATTCCGCCTCCGTTTGCAGTAGTATTTCCATTTTTAATTCCTACGTTTTCGAGGGTTACGGTCAATACGGCGCTGGCATTAGGACTTATAATATTGACCACACGATCACTGGCAGTTCCGGGAGTAGCAGCAGCTTGAATAATATCCACATTTGGATCTACGCCCCTTATGGTCACACTTTTATCGATAGTGATGGACTCAGTGTGAATTCCTCTTACTAAGATAACATCGCTATCTACCGCAGCTGTAAGGGCTGCTGTCACACTAGCATAACTTGTTTGACCTATAAAAACCGTTGGGTCAACCGGGGGATTAACAACTACGGTAAACGTATCTGTAACCACTCCCTCATTGCCATCATCAGCAGTGACCGAGATAGTAGTTTCTCCAGGTCCGACCTCGGTAATACTTAAATTAAATGGACTAGTAAAAGTAGCGGTCACAACCGATTCATCAGCCACAATTACAGTTAATGTAAGTGAATCATTCTCTGCATCCGTGAAAACTTCGCTTATATCTACTATATCACCGCTAAAGCTGCTTTCATACGTTTGATTTTCAATAGCCTGAACAATTATTGGAGGATTGTTGGGCGGAACCATGTATTCGTATGCCCCCGCATCAGGGATACTATCACGATCCAACTCCCTTGCATCAGTAGTTGGTAACGTAATGCTCACAGGAGCCGTGGCGTAATCAACGGCGGTCCCGGCGCTGTCCAGTGGGAGCACAGCAACAGGGCCTATTTCATCATCCAGCATCGTGATTAAACCTGAGGATGTAGCTGTAACAGTTTTTGAATTGTTCTTCGCTACATCATCGATAATCGTGAGATATGAACCTGCTCCTTCTAACCCTCCTAAAATGGAATTCACTACATCGGTAGTATTAGAGTTCGTGAAATTCAAAGCTTTTTCACTTGTATCATCCCCGGTGACTACGATGGAATTATACAATTGAAAATTCGTTAAGGAACCCGCAGGTGCGCTGGTAAACCGGATGCCATTTTTCGTTGCTCCGCTATGGGTATTTTTATACAGGGTTGCATGAACCAGGGTTAAACTGGCATTGCCGGTGGTGTTATCACCTGTCCACGTGGATCCTTTTGACCAGATGGCTCCTCCACCAGACCCACCTGATGCGCTGGTCGCCGTATTATTTGATACCGTCGTATTTTCAATGTAGACATCTATCAAATGGTCGTTGCCAAAATTGTTATTCCCGTTAATGTACAATCCTCCACCATTTCGCCCCATATTGCTATCTATCAGGGAGGATAGTATTTTAATATTACTATCGATACCTGCCCCATTGTTAGGTGAAACGACTAAGCCGCCGCCATCTAAAGTGGACGTGTTATTTTGAATAGTACAAGCAATGATATCTGCATTGGAGCCCGCCATGCTCACCCCTCCGCCATTTTTTGTCGTACTGTTATCCAGTATTCTCAGGTTTCTCAATGTGACCAACCCGGTCGCTTTATCTACGTTTATACCTCCCCCATTGTCAGTTGTATTTCCATACCTGATTCCCAGGTTTTCAATCGTCACGGTCAATACCGGGTTACCGTCAGGACGTACAATACTGACCACACGATCACTTGCGGTTCCCGGAGTAGCAGCGGCTTGAATAATATCTACATTTGGATCCACACCACGTACAGTCACGCTTTTATCAATAGTAATGGACTCGGTATGAATTCCTCTAACCAAAATCACATTACCATCTACTGCTGCTGTTAGCGCTGAGTCGATATCCGGATAACTTGTATCACCTATAAAAACAGTAGGTGTAATGGCTTCAAAAACATCTACAGAAAAGGCAACAGAGGTTACTCCACCATTACCATCGTTTACGGTGATTGTAATTTCAGCTTCCCCGTTACCAACCTCCTGGATAGTTAGTATGTCATTTAATACAGAAGTAGTTACAACAGTTTCGTCGCTTACGTCTATTGAAAAAGCTAAATCGTCATTATCTGCATCTGAAAATATACCTGATAAATCAATTTGAGTAGTACTAAAACCTTCATTGAGTTTTAAGTTGTTAAGGGGATTTTCAATTGAGGGGACATTATTACGAATAAAGTAATCGTCTTTTAACAGGCTCCCTGCTACACCAAATGAATTATCTGGTTCTATTATCCACTTACCGTCCAGAAATTGGTAAAGTGTGTCTGTGGAGTACTGAACGCCTTTCTCTAAAACAACATTTTGCTCTCCTGAACCATACAAGTTCCAGAGGTAAAAGTTTTGCACACCCAATTCAGATACCATAGCTACCATTTTGTCATACCGATCAATTATGCCGGCATCAGAAGTTGTTTGATAAGGTGGGTTTTCATTAATACCTATTTCCCCAATTTGAACAGGGACTCCATCAAGGCCCTTTGTCCCATTAGTAAAATAAGAAGCGATTTCAACTCCATTCCACATGCCTGTTGGAAATGGCCTTCCTGTCGCTGGCTCATTGAAGTTACCATCATAAGCAGACCAGGATGACAGATGCATACGCACCTTGGGCAGTACATTTTCCACCACCGAGGGTATGCCAAGGTCCATCATGGTAACACGAGTGCCTCCTTGGTTATAAAACAATTTATTAAATTCTACGGCGTATTGAAGCTTGGAAGTAGCTCCCGGAAATTCATCAATCGCGCGTTCAATTCCTCTCATTACCGCTCTCCACATTCTGGCCATTCCCTCGACCTGCCAATCTATATCATCCGGTACATTATCGGGTCTCTTTTCCCAGTTGCGAACACTGCCTCTTAACATCCAATCACCTTCCCAATTTTGGAAAAGAAACGTCTTACCCATGTCTCCATAATTCTGGAGAATGACTTTGGCTGCATTGTATAATTGTCTTTCTACATCTAAATAGCGATCATGATTACGATCTGGCCCTTCACTGAAAAATCCGTTTACGCCCTTAGCCGGCGACCAAAAGGCGTGCGTATCAAAATAGGGATCGGAGAATAATTCATCTACCTCAGCGCTCATAATGACCTCAGCAGGTTCGTTAAAGGTTGGCCAGTTTGAGTTGAAAGGGTAGGCATTAAACATTTTGTTAGTATTCGCAGAAATAGTCGTTTTAATGTTTCTACTCCCCCATTCCTTAAATCTGTTTATTCCTTCTCGTAAATAGTTTTCTTCGGTGAAATTGTACCAGCCAGCGATATGACTACCGCCTAATTTTTCTCTCATTGGAAGGATCTGACTGGTATCGGTTTTGTCAAAATTATTAATCTGGCTAATTACATCCGTACCACTGGTAAGCTCAGAAGCGTAATGTATTTTAATTTCACCATTATTATTGGTTAAAGTAACATTAGCATCAGAAATGGCAATGTCTTCAGGATTGAATGCTCCTGCCCCTACTCTGAAGATTGAATTATTTAACATCGAGATATTAAACCCACCTGCGGCTGCGCTTACAGAAGTACCTCCATTAATAGTATTCGCCGATAGTACACCTTCTATGGCCAGCGTGAGCGAGCTGGCGTTTGATGCATTCGCCGTGAAGAGATTCACGTTTTCAGCAAAGACAATTCCCTCATTAATGATATTCGCAGAAGCCTGAGGGTCACTACTTGCGAATGTTTCACCTCCTATACCCAGGGTACCGCCTAGGTTTAAATACGCATATTTTCCAAAGTTTAAATTGATGTGGCCGTTACCCTCTGTTAACATGTCATCGTCAAGTACAACATTATAGTTATCGATATTTAAGGTTTTCGCTGACCCTGTTTCATTTGAAATGATTATGTCTTCAGAATGGATGTACCCTGATCCGGAAATCCTTGTGGTATCCGATAAAAGAGATAAGATGAATGAACTGTTATTATCGTAAATTAAACCTTCGCCTGAGTTGCCAGAACCGGGAACGTTTCGTCCTCCAGAAATAGTACCATTACAATTTATATCACCCGTTATTACAAATTGTTTGTCGATAGCTGTACCGTTATAGCCAAGTTGCAGGACCCCGGAAATACTTACGGTTAGGTGGTTGCATAAACTCATGGGCTGCCCCCCGCTAGGAGTCAAATCCAAATGGACCGTGTGTCCTAAAATCTCAACATCGTCACTGGCCGTAGGAACTTGATTACCGCTCCAGGTAGAAGGGTTACTCCATGCACCATTTGCTTGAGATTGAATGGTCTGCGAAATTACGGCAGGACTTAAGATTAATAGTAACAGGCTGATCGATAAACTTTTCATGTTTACAACTTTATTTGATCTAAAAGTAGATTTATTAGGGCCTGAAAGCGTTTAAATACTGGTCATATAAATCCAAAATCATTCTAAATGAACCACTTCTGAACATTAGTCAAAAAAGGACCTATAATGGTATTGCATGAGAATGTTTTATTTTTTTGTTTAATACATCAGGTGTTTATGTTCAATTTTTATAAAAACCTATTTTTTTAATGATTCTTTATATCTCGTGCCAGGAATAAATAATTTTACTTAATAACCTGTAATACTAGTGTTAACGTAAGTTTTTTGACAACCTAAGTCGTGATCTTTGGCGCGTTTTTAACGAGTATTTAATACTTAAACTTCAGCATGATTAAACCCGGATTACGTTTTAAAAGAAATACGTCGAATCGAGATCCAATCCATAAGGTGGATTGAGCGTGACTTTACTTCAAGATTTCGGAAATTATTTAGAATAGCTACTGCTTATTTCTATTCAAATTAACCTTAATGGTTGTCTTAAAATACTGGTTATACCGCCGCAGTCAACGTGTATTGTTAAAATGATATCAACAAGCATTTATATGCTTCTACTTTAACAAAGTAGAGTTAATAACAGCGACACAAAGTAATTATTCTGGCGATTACGCCAGTAGATGATTTATCAATTACTTTGAAATAAATCTTGGTTGTTTTTTGTGGAGCCTGATGAGTTATTGGCCCTTTTCCATTTTAAGTTTTCAGCCCTTACTCCAGCTTGATGTCTTTGTTCAGTCATGAACTGTTTCAATTTCAAGTCATTATTCTTTAGATCAAAGGCTTCCAACAAGTAATCATGCGTATCAATCATCTGATTCCGGAGTACACTCCGCATTAAATGAAGTTGTTGGACAACAGCCGGGTCTCCAACGAGATTGATTAGACAATCCGGATCATCTTCCAGGTTATAAAGTTCTTCGGTTTGACGATAATTGAAATGTTTGATCCGTTGAGCAATTTCCTCATTGTTTAAAGCAGCCTTTTTCATGGTTTTATAGGTCAGGTGCCCCATGGTAGCACTCTGAATTTGAGTTTCGCCGTCAGGCCATGCATTGAAGACATAATTCCATTCTTTAGAAATTACTCCTCGCATAGGACTAGGTATTCCTCTTGAATTTTCATCAAAATTACCAAAAGCATATCTTTCACTAGTTTCATTTTTCGTGCCTATAAGTGATCTACCCTTATAGTTAAGATTACCTGGTACTGGCAGACCCGCTGCATCAAGAATAGTTGGAAATAAATCAATACTAGAGACTATTTCGGTATGCACTTGACTCGCCTTTATTTTATCGGGCCATTTCATAATCAAAGGAGTTCGAAGACCGTTATCATAAACCGATGATTTTGCAAAAGGAAATGGCATTCCATGATCAGATAAGAAGATTACCAGTGTATTTTGATGGTAACCACCAGACTTTAATGAAGCTAAAATTGCCCCGACACAATCATCGGCTCGCCTGACGGAGTTATAATAATTGCGAAGGTCCTTTCTTACTGCTGTAAGATCCGGAAGAAATGAAGGTACCGACACCTCTGACTCGTTTATGACTCTGCTTGGTTTGTAAATGTCCGAACCTTTCTTTGCTGCAGCAGGATCGTTGAAGTTTGGCTTGTGTGGATCGGCAATATTTACTACTAAATAAAAAGGCTGCCCATTCCTTGCAGTTTGCCGGAAGAAGCTGCTACTTTTTTCGCCATACATAGGAGCGGAGTATTTATTGACTTTGTTAAAGCCGGACCTATAATCCCAATACTTCTCATTGCTGGGAGTAGGATTGGTATCCGTTGATTTATTTATTATGCCGGTATAATAGCCATGTGATTTTAGCTCGGTTGAAATCGTAGGGATATATTGATCATCGATGTAATAGAAACCCCTGGCACCGGACTGATGTGGATACAATCCCGTTTGTATAGATACTCTTGAAGGGGCACAATTGGATGCTGTAACATAGGCTCTTTGGAACCGAATACCCTCTTTCGCCAACTTATCAATGTTTGGAGTAATACCTTCTATATCATTCCCAAACGCACCTACAGAGTTCCAGTTCATGTCATCTACCGTGATTAAGAGTATGTTCGGTTTAGAATTTTTTTGTCCTAACGCTGGGAAACTCAAAACAAACAGAAGAATGACAACCTTATTAAAAGCTAATGTATTCATTGACAAAATGTTATATTGAATCTAAAATATCAACCGCCTTTCTTCTAAACTCGCTGGTTGAAGGGTAGTGACCGTTCTTTTTCATGTAGGAAAAGAGGTATTCATTTAACTTCTTGTAATAGTTTCTATGCAAATAATAGACTGGTTTTTTTTCTCCTTCTTCGTTTATCAGCGACATTCCTTTAGACTCTCCTTTATTGCCATACTCATTGTTATACATTTCCCAATGAAGCGCAAAGGGTAAATTTAACTCCAGACTGGCTTTTATAACATCTTTGGTTTGCCTACACTGATCTTCTTTAGAATTCCGCCGACTGACCTGGTATCCATACTCACCTATGAACACCCTTCTCTTAAAAGGTATGTTTTCCTTATGTTTCAGTTTAGACTCTATGTAATCCATTAATTCACCTAGGGTAGACTTCAGCGATTCGTAGTTTGGGTGCTTTTTAATGGCTTCATAGCTGGAGTATGAGACCATATCGGGGTTTACATTTTCAAGAATGCTCTCAGTGATGCAGGTCTTACCTTGTAGCCCCTTTTTAACTAAGTTAACTTCCACATAATAAAACAAATCAACATCACTATGAGGGGTCTTTCTTTTGGCGTGGTCTATAGCTTTCTGCCTTATTTTGAACCAGTCTGTCATCGCATTTACTCTTTCATCGCTCGGATCAACATTTGATTTACCCATTCCGTGTAACAACCAATCTCCTTCCCAGTTGCCGATCATAAACGTTTTACCACTTCCACTGTACTCTGTGAGTAAATACTCTGCTAAATCGTACATTTCCTGATAAATCTTCAATTTATCCTGATCGCTCATTGGTTTAAGCCACTTCACCCCGGTAAGGGTGTGCACCCACATAAAAATGTACTTAAAATCCATATCGAAGATCTTCCGATATTCCTTTTGCCCTTTTATGATTTCCAATGTGGATTTTATGGTCGAGTCTTTAACCAGATCAGGGTATGAATCAAAATAGTTTTTACCGAGAGTTACCTTTAAAATATTAGACCCCATTCCTCTGATCTGTTTGGCCTGCTCAACCAGGTAGCTATCCTTAGTAAACTTGTACCTGGCGCCAATCATTTGTGTGCCTGCTACAAAATTGTAATCAGCCAGTTTATAAGGTTTTGGTGGAATTGCCTGTGCCCAAACCGAGGTAAAAAGAGTTAAAAACACAATTGGCAGTAAAATCAGTTTCATCATAGATATAACACTATTGCCAAGGTATTGAACCTGAGGTTTGGATGTGTTTTGTAAGCACTTTCAATAACGACTTATGAATATCCGGTTTTTCCAAAGGCAGCATCTCTTTTCCATCATTCTGAAGATCATATAACATGAAAGGTTCAAAGGGCGAGTTTTGGACAAGTTTGTAACGTCCGTCAGAAACTGCGTAGTAAGCCAATCCACCAAAACGATGACCCTCCCTTCTAACCCAGATCATATGTTCGTGTTTTTCTTTTTTTAATGCTTCGAACAATTCAGTCGTTGACTTGATTTCACCGTTGGCTAACCTCGGCAGAAGACGATACCAATCCATAAGCAACATAGGTTCATCATATTCGTTCTCTCTTAACTTTGACGGCCAGGTTAATATGCATGGCACCCTGATTCCTCCTTCCAGCATATCTCCTTTTCCACCATTAAAAGGTCGATTGCTCGCGCCATGTTGGAGCGCTCCGCCGTTATCAGATGCAAACACGATGATGGTATTTTCATACATATCATGTGTTTTCAAAGCTTGTATCATACGACCTACGCCATCATCCATATGCTCAATAAGCGCTATGAGTTTTTTCCTTTTTAACGACAAAGAAGGATACCTTTTTTCTACGATATTTAAATATTCTTCCGGAGGTTGGATAGGGCTGTGTGGTGCATTATAAGCCAGAAAAAGAAAAAAAGGCTGTTCACTTTCAGCCTGCCGGGCAATATAGTTTGTGGCCCAGTTAGTGAATACATCTGTTGCATGGCCTGTCGGTTCAATTATTTGATCATTTTTCCGCATCCAGTTCATACCTCCACGTTCATGGGTGTAATAGTCATCCATCATATCACCAAGAAATCCGTGGAAAAAGTCAAAACCTCTCTCATTAGGCGTGTCGGGTGATTCATATCCCAAATGCCATTTGCCCACTAATGCTGTGGCTAACCCCTGATCTTTTAATACCTCAGGCAGGGAGGTAAGGTCATCTCGTAGATTCCCCCAACTGTTATTGGATGCATCTCTTATCACACCGGGTACACCGAGCAGATCCGGATAATCACCAAATAAAATAGAAGCTCTGCTGGGTGAGCAAACTGTGCTATTCGCATAGGCACGATTAAACTTTATTCCATTACTTGCCAGGGCATCAATATTCGGGGTGTTGATGTCTGCTGAACCATAGATACTTAAATCGCCGTACCCCAGGTCATCGGCGAGTATAAATACAACGTTTGTATTTTGAGCCATACATGATGCCGGCGCAAAACATAAACAATAGGTGATAAACAATAACCGGAACAACACCAATATATTTTCTAATCTATTAAAGCATTCGCTGACGATTCGATGATGGGAATTGGCCAGGTATAATCTTCAGGACCCCTTACACCCCGGGTAGCATTATGAACGGTAATGCAGTATTCATTATAGACTCCCATCCTGGTTAAGTCAAAAAAGCGATGCCCTTCCATGTACAATTCCGTGGCTCTTTCTCTTAAAATATCTGTTCTAAAATCATCCATGGTGTTCCCTGCCCCGTCATAGAGTGTGGCTACTCCTGCTCTAATGCGAAGGGCATTGATATTCTCATTTGCTATAGCTGGATTTTGAGCCAGCTCGGCAAGGGCTTCAGCCCGCATTAAATACACGTCAGCTAACCGGACCACGTGCCAATTTTGCTGGCTCGTATATTCACTTGTGGCGCCTCTATCGATATATTTACCTGTATATACCACAAACAAAGTGTTAATGGACTCTCCCGTAGAAATATCAGTTCTAAAATATCCTGTTTGCTGGTCATTTAAAATATGATCAGTAGTGGCATTCTGAAATTCCCGTATAATTGTTTCTGTAAATCTAGGGTCACTTGTTTCAATATAATTATTGATAAAATTTGGAATCATACGGTTGGTACCGCCAAAACCACCACCCGCCAGCCCCGACTCACGGGGTGAAAAAAGGTTAGCAAGTGCAGTACCCTGCTCAGTTAATGATGAACCTTGAATCTCGAAAATCATTTCATCATTATTTCCATTATCTGCATTAAAAATACTAGCCCATTCAAACTCATTTGCCGCCAAACGATAATCCGGTGATGCTAACACCTCATCAGCATGAGATACGGCAAGTGCATAATAACGACTTGGATCCGAAGGGAACTCCAGGTACGGTTCATTACCGGTAACTCCTTCAAGAGCCGTTCTCTTCGCAGAAGCCACATGCAAATACGCCTTTGTTAAAAGTGCATGTGCAGCAATATCAGTAGCTCTGCCCAAATCATTTAGATAGCCGTTACGCACTTCCAACTTACCCCAGCAATTATCTGCGGCAAAGCCAAGATCAATAAAGATCTGATTATAAATGGTACGGACACTGGATACAGGCAACCCTTCTTCATCACCAAACTCAATAGGTTCTAACCTTAGAGGAACCGGTCCAAAAGCTCTGACCAAATTGAAGTAATGTAATGCTCTAAGAAATCGTGCTTCGCCAAGAATTCTATCCCTCAACTCTTCATCCATATCAATATTCGGGGTATTCACTATCACATTATTTGCATCTTTAATAGCCGTGTAAATGTTGGTCCACGTTACAGGCAAATTGGGGTCAGAATCTGAAATTGTGCCCGTTCTGAAAGCTCCGTGGTTGAAGCTTGAAAGGCCTTGATCCGATGCGGCAACAAGATTCGATAGCCACTGCTGCCGGTAATAGCCATTCCCGGTTTTTAACTGCGCATATGCAGCTGATAATCCTGCCAGGGCATCCGCTTCCGTATTGAAAAACTCACTTCCTTCTATATCTGTGAAGGGGTCTTCTTCAAGAAGCTCACATGAAAATACCGCCAACAAAATTGTTCCATAAAGAAGTGTTACTTGAATTGCTTTTTTCATGACGACCCTTTTAGAAATTAAACTTTAAACCAAGAATATATGATCTTACACCCGGATAAGAACCAAAATCCACCCCCCGCCGCTGAGGATCTCGATTGTATGTTTGTATTTCAGGGTCATAGCCCGGATAATCGGTAATGGTTACCAGGTTTCTTCCCGAAAAATAAATTCTTAAGTTTTGACCATTTTTGAGGGAGTAGGTGTATCCTAAATTGACATTTTTCAATCGGACAAAAGAGCCATCAAAAACCTGCCTGTCAGAAGGAATAGCTCTGGCGCCTGTATCTACCAGAGCGGCGGGTTCGCTGGCGCCATTTGTTCTGTCTAAAGATGGATCATAAACCACTTGAGCATCTTCGCCCCCAACATAGGCTATTGGTGCCCTCCAGGAATTATCATAAGCCTCTTTAAGTACGTTTCTTGTATTGTTGAGGCCATTTAACTGCCAGGAATCTACCCAGAAAATATCCCCGCCCTTTTGGCCGGTTATCAATATACTCAGATCCCATTTTCCATAGTTCAAATTATTTGTAATCCCGAACGTAAAATCCGGATTGGGGTCGCCAATCTGAACATAATCATCAAAATTGATCTCTTGTACGGCCGCTGGATTTCCCTCGCTGTCCAAATCAATACTATTGTTAACATACCTTATTTCTCCAGGCGCTGCATTGGATAATCCACTAGCGTTAGCCTCTTCCCAGTTGGCATAAATGCCATCCGTTTCTGCACCCCAGAATATGCCCACCGGCGAACCTGCTTTGAAAATGATAGGATTGGTCCTGGCAAAACCAATGTTAGGTCCAAGCTGAAAATCGAGATTGGAGTTCAAGCTTGTTAACTCATTTCTATTCAATGAGAAGTTTACTAACGACGTCCACTTTAGTTCACCCCTATTTAAAATATCACCGGAAATACTAAGGTCGAACCCTTTGTTTTCAACTGTTCCGAAATTATCTATATAAGAATCGAAGCCATTAGAAGCCGGGATTCTTACACTTTGAAGAAGATCATCGGTAGTTTTTAAATAAGCATCAAAAACGATACGTATCCTTGCGTCTATTACATTCAAATCAAACCCTATATTGAACTGCTCCGTGGTTTCCCAGGTTAGATCCGGATTACTCAAGTTGGACTGCGTGAACCCGTTATCTAATGCGCCATCAAAATTATTTCTAATCGGGCTATACAATTCCAACGATTGATAAGGTACAATAGGGTTGCTACCTGTTTGCCCGTAGGATGCTCGTAATTTTAGAAAAGAAATGAATTGTGTATTCTCTAAAAATGGCTCCTTCGAGGCGATCCAACCCAAACTTGCTGATGGGAAAAACCCTGTTTCTTCATTGTCAGCAAATTTTGAGGAGGCATCAACACGTGCGTTTACATCAAAGAAATATTTTCTCTTATAGTTATATCCGATCCGTGTAAGACCCGATAGCAGTGAAAACTCACTAAAAACACTTCTAGGAACAAATATATCCCCTGCCGCTTCAAAGTTGTAATATGAGGTAGCATCATTTCCAAACCCAACTGCCCTGTTTTGCAACCTCTCATCATTGGTTTCTTCGTACGTTCCTATGATGATGGCGTCAATACCGTGTTTATTGAATTTCTTCTTATATCTCAAATTTAATTCTACATATTTCTTCGTGCGGTCCAGGTATGAACGTATCGCTTCTCCTTCTCTCAGCCTACCTCGGGTTGTAGTTTGAGGATAAAAGATATCTCTTGTATTTCTTTGAAAATTATATGCTCCTTTTAACGTTGCAGAAAAATCTTTATTGATTTTATAAACAGCAGAAAGTGATTGCAGCAAGTTAGTTGCTCTTTTTTCATCGGTAAGTTCAGTGGCCAGCGTATATGGATTTGATACAATGTTTCCATTATTGAGTGTAGCATAAATTTCATCGCCTTGGCTTGCATCGAGCAATTCGAAAATTGGTTGGAATAATAATGCCTGTGAAACGATCCCTCGCTGTTGAAAAATCTGACCATTTCCCGTAGAAGATGCATTTCCCCAGCTTCTGGCCAGATTTGTTTTTGTATGAATTTTTAGCTTTTTCTTTACGTTAATAGTGGCATTAATATTCATAGTTACCCTGTTGAAATCAGAATCCACTATCACCCCTTCGTTGCTTAGGTAACCCAGGCTCAAGGAGACATTTCCAAATTGTGATCCTCCCCGGTAGGCCATGTTCAAAGCATTAGAATAGGCTGCTCTGTAAGTTTCATCTTGCCAGTTAGTATTTACACCCGTTGATTCCGGATAGGGAACAGAAAAGCCTTCTAACTCAGCGAAATTTGTCGCATTTAATTCCTGGGTTCCGTCAAAAATGATATCAGGGCTCACCCGGTTTGGATTCGTAATATTCGAATACAACTGATTCAATACACGTTGATTCATAAATTCTTCATATTCAGGACCACTTAATACATCTAACTCATTGTTTACATGACTGATGGTTTGATCTATTACGACCGTAAATGAATGACTCCCCTGGTTCTCATCAGCGGTTTTGGTGGTAATTATTACCACACCGTTCGCTCCACGAGCGCCGTAAAGTGCGGTAGCCGCCGCATCCTTCAAGACGTCTATTTTTTCAATATCGTTTGGATTCAAGAAACTCAAAGAGCTTTGAGGCCCACCGGAATTTTCATCTCCTTCAGCATCTTCGTTGGGGTTGATAGGGATACCATCTACGACATAAAGAGGCTGTGTTCCGCCAAGAATGGAATTAGTTCCCCGGATAGAAATACCAAAACCACCGCCAGGCTCAGAACTTTCACTCACCACCACACCCGCAACCTGACCCTGCAAAACGTTTTCAATGGAGTTACTGCGAACCAAATCAATCTGTTCCGAGCCCACCTGCGCAATTGATCCGGTTAAGTCCTCTTTATTTACATCAAAATATCCTTGACTTACGATAACTACTTCTTCAAGCTCTTCCGTATCTACTTCCAATTCTATTTCAATGACGGGTTCGTTAACGACTACTTCCATGGTTTTCATCCCAATAAAGGAAATAACCAAAACATCTCCTTTATCAACTTTAATTTCAAAAACTCCGTCAATCCCGGTAACTACCCCTCGGTTATCCCCCTTTACTTTAACCGTGGCCCCGGGTAATGTTTCCTTCAGGTCACCCGATTTTACGGTTCCCGTTACCATAATTTCTTGTGAAAACGACACTATTGGAATGCATAAGATTAAATAGAGGATAATGATTTTCATATTTTGGTCCATTGTTGTCGTGTTATAATTACTTTAATTTTCACTAACTTTTGACTCCTTTAGCGAAGGGAATTCAACGGCCGCCTTTCTGAATTCGTCGAAGTCAGGAATAGCATTATTCTGCTTATAATAATAGGTCAAGTAGCTTCGTGCATCCTTATAAAATGCATTATGTGTATGCCAAATTTTTTGCTTTTCACCCTCATTGTTTATTAACCAATAGCCCACGTGTTTTTTTGTATTTTGATTCACTTCATTGTTGTACATCTCCCAATAGAGTATAAAAGGCGACCCCCATTCCAAACCTGCTTTGATGGTCCACTTTGATCTTAAGTCCTGATCTTCATCATTAAACTTAATGGAAGGATTACCATATTCACCAATCCATACCCTTTTACCTTTGGGTAAAGATGCTTTGGGCTCCAGTTTCGCCTCAATATAATCAAGCGCTTCTTTTAACTTGCTATTTAACTCTTTTTCTGATTTGTATGGATTGGTAGCGTCATAAGAAGAATAGGACACGTAGTCAGGATTAACCTCTGAAATGATACTATTCGTAACGGTAACAGCATGAGGTTCCTCTATCGACTTTTTTACCAGGTTTACTTCGATGTAGTTATATACTTCTATACCCGACGTCTGATGATCAGCTTTTGCATCATCAATAGCTTTTTGGCGTATTTTCTCCCATTTGATCATGCCTTTCAAAGTTGAAGAATCAGCGGGTTTTGTTCGGTCATAATCCCACCTGAGGTGCCAATCTCCTTCCCAATGGCCCAGGTAGAAAATTTTACCGGATCCTTCAAAGGTGACCAATAAATATTTGGTAAAATCATAAAGCTCCTGATACAAAGCCTTCTCATACCTGTCAGGATAACCCCCAATAAATTTTATTTGAGTCGTATCATTTTTTTGACCTTCTGGCTCTGGTGAGTATTGTGAGAAGCCGTAAACCCAAATGTGGTAATAGCTAAAATCCATGTTTAGCACCTTGTTCATAGAAGGATCCATCATAGCCAAATCAGTCAATGATTTTATGTTATCATTTTTAGGGAGGTCGTAATTTTCCGTGCAATATCTGGGGTGCATTGAGAACTTGAGGAGATTAGAACCCATCTCTTCGATCTGCCGAGCTGTCTCCAACAAATTAGTCTCATTGGTGAATTTATATTTGGCGCCTACAGTCTGCGTACCTATGGCATAATTAAACGCTTTGAACTCCTCTAAAAGTGTTTTGGAATGACCAGTACTATATATAGACCATACAACCGCCAAAGAAGTGACGGAAAGCAGGGCTATAACAATGGTTTTCATAACTTCAAAAATGCTGAAGCATGAGGTTGAATAAGTTTAAAATTTGATCTAAATGGTTTACAAATGAACCAATTTAGCCTTCAGGGCTATGCATAGCCTGAAACTCACTGGGTGTTTTTTTGAAATGCTTTTTAAAAAGGGTACTAAAGTAACGCGGATCATTGAAGCCAGTGCGATAAGCAACATCTTCAATTCGAGCATGTGGCTCATTAGCCAAGAGTTCTTTGGCCTTATTCATTTTTATTTCCTGAATGAGGTCTGATGGAGAGGAGCCCGTAATGGATTTCATTTTACGAAATAAATTTGAGCGGCTAAGACCTACTTTATCGCAAAGTTGATCAATAGAAAAGTCATGCCGTATAAGGTTTTCGTTTATGATATCAATCACGTTAGACAAAAAGCTCTCATCCGGATTTTGGATTTTTCTTTGATTTGGACTTTTTTCGTTAATCTGCTGATCTATTGAACTTCTTTTCAGGAGGTTCTTAATGGCAAGTTTTACCACCTCTACATCGAAAGGCTTTTCCAAATACATGTCAGCTCCTACTTCCATGCCCGCGATCTTGTCATCCATTCCACTCAAAGCTGTCAAAAGGATGACCGGAATATGACTGGTTTTTTTATCGTTCTTCACGATGTGGCATATTTCCTTCCCATTCATACTTGGCAGCATCACATCGGAGACAACTAAATGCGGGAGATTCTCAAATAATTTATAAAGACCTTCTTTTCCGTCGGTAGCAGTCATAATAAAATAATCCTGGGATAGAGATCTCTTCAGAAAAGCAAGCAGGTCTTCATTATCTTCAATTAACAGAACAGATTTCTTTCCCTTTACACTGGATTCGGTTAAACGGTTTATCGCACTCGCCGTAGATTCCGTTGCCTTAATATCACTCGGATCGAAATGATCTCTTCCTGTCAATAACTCTACTTTAAAAGTGGAGCCTACTTTTTCTTCTGACTGGCAGGAAATAGCTCCTTTGTGCAGCTCAACAATTCTTTTTGAAAGTATCAAACCAATCCCGGTACCTCTTACATCATTCTCCAGTGCATTATCAGCCCGATGGAATCGCATAAAAATTTGATCAATCTGGCTTTTAGGTATACCCAAACCCGTATCCTTAACCATAACCTGAATCAGGTGGTCTTTCATTTTAATCTCTACTTCTATACTCCCACCTTCATGGTTATATTTTATTGCATTCGAAATCAGGTTGGTAAAAACCCTGCCTAATTGAACCTGATCACCCCAAATCATCAACCTTTCAGGGAAGTCCTGCTTTACCCGAATGGATTTTTGATCAAGCATAGGATTGAAATCATTAATAATGGAGATGAGTAAATGCACCAAATCAAACTCAGATGCCAGAATTCTTAATTTTTTTCTTTCTGACTTTTGAAAATCGAGCAGCTCAGTAACGTACTCATTGAGGTTGCTTGTATACCTCTTAATTATATTTACAGACTCTTCAATGTTTTGCTTTTCCAATAGCTGATCACTGGCTAACCGTATTAACGATACCGGTGTACGGATATCATGGGCCACATCAACGAAAAATTTGATCTTCTCATCACTAAACTTTTTGTTTTGACGCTCTCGGTTAATGGTTATATACATATATATAACAAGTGCCAAAATCAGAACATAAACTGCAAAAGCCCACCACTGCATCCAAAAAGGCTTTTTGATCTCAATGGGAAGCTTGATTTGATCATCAGATATTAAGCCATCGCTATTATAAACAGCCGCATTTAAGACATACTTGCCTGGCCTTAGATCTCTGTAGACCACCGTTTTCTGTTTATTTGAACTCTGAACGTCACCATCATATCCTTCTAAAAACCAATCCAGTTGAAACTCAGAAGATCCTCCTAATTTGACAAAATCGAATTCAAACAAAAGAGTATTTTCATTATGATCTAAATACAACGATTCCGAATAGTTCAGGCTTTTTGAAGTGGGATCGGTTGACACACCATTCACTTCAAAATCTGAGATATATATTTTGTAAGGGTCAGCGTCAGACTGAATTTTTCCCGGATCAAATATCATGGCCCCTTTGGGGCCTCCAAATGCCAATCTTTTATCCCTTAGAATTGTTCTGGCCCCCCATCCAAATTTTTCAATATTCTGACCGTCTTCGGCGGCATACTTTCTATATCTATTCTGACTAATGGAATACTTGAAAAGACCTTCCTCCGCCGCTACCCACAACTCGTTTTCAGTTAATTGTAAAATTGAATATGCCGCACCTACGGCATTGTTAAAGTCATCTATCATATTTATCTCCCTGGATTCAAAGTTGAATTGAGAGAGCCCATTGTCATTTCCTATCCAAAGGTGGTCTTCGTTGGTATCAAAATGCAGCGAATAGATGTTGCTAATATGATAATCTCCAAAATCATACTTCTCTACGGTTCTCTTATTAATATCAATACTGTATACTCCTTCAACGCACCCTACCAGTAACTCTAATTCATTTTTCTCAACGAATGTTTTGACTTGGCCAGTAGCATAGTGGGTAACGACAGAATCACCTTTCATTTGATATACAGGACCATCAATTCCTCCTACCCAAAGGAATCCATCTTGCTTGTGCATGGCATATATTCTCTTAAGCGGCAATGCATCTGAAAAGGGGGCGACAGTACGTTTTTCTAAGTCAAGGGATAGCAACCCATATCCGTAAGTTCCCAGAAGTAACTTTCCTTCATACTGAGTTATGCTCAAAACCGGCGTATTAAGCATAGCCAGGTTTTCAAATGAATACCAATTCCCGTCAAGGTCTCTCATGTTGAGACCACTTTCTGTCCCAAACCATAACAATCCGGCATCATCTTGATAGATAGCTCTGATTAAGTCATTTGAAATCGTATTCTTGCTATATCGTCTATGAATGATATTTTCAAAATTGCTTCTTACCCGCTTTAAAACGTTAAGCCCTAATTCACCAACGCCTAGCCAAATAATGCCTTTTTCTGAACAAATGGTGTTTATACTATTCTGCGATATCGAAAAGTTATCATCAGGATTATGTGAAAAAGAGGTTGTTTTGTTGCCAAAGGCATCTAGCACAAATAACCCTAGCCTGTCTACGGCAATCAACAAAGAACCCTGATCATCTATTTCTATATCACGAATAGATAATAGATCATTATCGACGAATTTGACTTCCATTACATTGCTTCCATTTGATCGATAAAGCCCTTCATTCTCTGTACCAATCCAGATCGTCTGATGTACATCAATTTCAAAGTCCAGTATATCAGACTGAGCTAATAAAGTACGTTCCAGCTCCCATTCATTTGATGGTTTTAAGGTCAGTTTATGGACTCCTTTTGAACTGGATAGATACACCGACATCCCTACTCTCTTGATTTTTCTGATGTACCTAATTTCTTCAAATTGACGCGGACTTATGTTTCCATTTTGAAAATCATAAATGAAAAAACCAGTGATCGTCCCAATTATTAATTTTTGACCATCTATTTCAGCTAGTGAAATGAATATTTCATCAGGTATTTCAAAAAGCAATTCCCAGCGATCATATGCATAATCATATTGAAAAACAGCACCTGTATGTTGCATTGCCAACAGTCTATCTTGGGTTTGCATCAATTTAAATACGCCTGGGTCTGATGCTTTCTCTTTTACGGTTAGCTCATATTTTTTAAACGAAGAACCAGAATACCGGGTAAGGCCATTTGCTGTGGCAAACCACATATAACCTAGCGAGTCTTTTTCAATGTCATTAATTCTTCCATTGGAAAGCCCGTCAGAAACAGTAATTTTATTAATTCCGTATTGTGATTGCCCGTGTGCAACCCAAGCTAAAGTAAGAAACAGACAAAGAGTTAGACACTTCATAAGTAAGGACTCAATATAGCATGAGTAGAATCAATAATTTCTCTATTTAGAAATAACTTGCCTTAACCACCAATCTCTATCAGGATTGTAGTCAAATTCGATTTTTAGTTTATCAAGTGACTGCCTAAGCGCATGCTCAACAGAGTCAAAACTTATTTCGTTTATTAAGTTTTCCATTTCACCCGGGTCGTTCTTAAGGTCGTAAAGCTCATCAATATCATCTTTTAAATGATTGTCTACTAGCTTAAACCTATCGGTTCGAATGGCGAGCATATCGGGTCCGGCATAGGGGTACGCATCGTCCACATAATATTCAAACAAGAATGACTCTCTCCATTTGGTCTCAGCACCTAATAATAAGGGTTTCAT
>JBCDHA010000002.1:0-41556 GCA_038750705.1 Bacteroidota bacterium | reverse complement strand
TTAGCGCTCATCGTTACGGCCCTGGGGGCCTGGGTAAATGGTGGCAGCTTGTTACTCATGTTTACACATCACGGGCTTTCTACCTTGTTTATTGGGTTTTTTCTGAGCACGGTTATCACGTATCATGGTACATTCTCCATAAATTCCATAATGCATAAATTTGGTCGGCAGCGTTATGAATCCGGAGATGAGTCTAAGAATAGCTTATGGTTAGCATTGCTCACCTTGGGCGAAGGTTGGCATAATAATCATCATTACTATGAAGTTGCCGCCAGGCAGGGATTTTTCTGGTGGGAGATTGATATCACTTTTTATGGTTTGAAACTTTTGAGCTGGCTAGGACTGATTCATGATTTAAAAGGTGTTCCTAATCATATTAAGTACTCCAAAAATAAAGAGCAGGCCAAGGTGCTGGCGGCTAAGTTGAAAAATAAAGAGATGTCACTCACCGAGCTAAAAAAATCGGCCTAGTTCAGTTTATCACTACCTGCTCCAGGTCATCTGTTGTCAGGTATTTAGTAGTTATATTCCTTAGATCGGAAGGACGAAAAGACGCAATCGTATCAAATAGCCTGTCATAATAAGAGTAATCAAGATCATGGAGATGGATGGATTTAAATCGATCCATTACAGCAAAGGGTGAATTCAACTCAGCCTGGAAGCTTCCGACCATATGTGTCTTGGCTGTTTCCAGTTCTTCTGCATCGTTAAATTCAGTTAGTCGCTCAATTTCATAATGAATTTCTTTGAGAGCAAGGTCAACATTGTCAGTATTTACTTCCGCACCTATGACCCAATAAGCACTTTCTTGTAAAGGAACAAGACCGGAGCTAATGCCATAAGTAAGACCCTTATCTTCTCTAATGTTTTTCATCAGTCTGGAACCGAAAAAGCCTCCCAGCAGGTGATTTGTAATTAAAAGAGGAAGATAATCCGGATCTTCTTTTAGCAAGGTTTTCTTGCCCAGGCGGATAGAAGCTTGAACAGATTCATTAGAAGGTGTTTCAAATGGCAAGGAAGGTACTAGAATACTTTTCCCTTTATGTTGTGTAAGATTCTTAGCCGAAAAGAAATCTCTGATGACCTTTAATGTGTTTTCCGAAGGCCGACCGGAAACCAGCACTTCAAAATTATTCTTTGAATGGCCCCAAAAGCTTCTTAAACCTTCAGGTGTAAACGCTTTTATGTCTTGCTCGGAGTTAATCCTTCCATACGGATGATCGGCCCCGAAAATCGCTTGCCGGATGCTCTTACTGGCTAAGATATTGTTCTTCTTGTTTTGTACCTGCAGCTGAGCTGTTTGTAGTTCTTTTTGCAACTTCAGCTCATTTTCGTCAAATGAAGGATGGTCGATCATTTCAAAAAATATTGAACTGATTTGCTCAAAGTGTTTGTCCAGGCAATAGATACTGATGCTTGCATTATCAAAACCCGGGTTAATCTCAATATACGCCCCAAGTCTGGAAAACAGACTAGTGATTTGAACGGAAGTATACGAGGTGGTTCCCTCTTTTAGCATACGCACTGCCATTGAGGCCTGCCCCTTTAAATTTTCAAAACGATTTCCGGCTGCCTTGAAAACAACTTCGAGTTTGACCACAGGTTGGTCACCCGCAATAATCGAAGAAATAGTTGATCCGTTCGTTAACTGCTCCTGATCAACATGTTGGAAATTTACTCGGGAAACCTTTTGGATCTTGGGGGCAAGAGAGCGGTTCAGCATTAATCAACTACAGATTCTTCCTCTTGTTCGCTCTTATCAAAATTAAAAAAGAGTGAAAAACGTAAGGTTTCAGCCAGCGGATGCTCCTGTTCTTGAGGGACCAGATAGGCAAAGTCTACGCCAAATTTTTGATACCTAAAACCAACGCCTGCGGTCAGGTATTTCCTGTTTCCTTTGTCTTCTGCCTCCAGGAAGTAACCCAGGCGAACAGCAAACGTATTATTGTACCAATACTCCGCCCCTATGGATAACGTAATTTCCTGTAACTCTTCACTGAAGCCATCCTCGGCATCGGTAAACGATCCAAACATTCCACTCAGCAGGGATTTTTCATTTTGAGTGCTGTCCAGGGTTGGGCTCGGTACCATAAGTTTATTAAGGTCTAAAGCAAAAGTAAGTTTGTTATAGGGATCCAAATCAGTGGTCAGGGCAGAACCGATCCTGAGATTAGTCGGAATAAAATCTCTGTTTTCATCATCGGAGTAGGTAAGCTTAGATCCAATATTAGAAATATTGGCTCCTAAAGCCAGGTTCGAATTACTTCCACCAATGGAAATATCTTTGTTGTAATACACGGCTACATCTGCCGCCACGCTTTGGCCAGGCCGAGCTTCCACTCCCCCCGAAGAAAAACTTCCTGTCAGGTTAGAGTGTATGTATCTACCTGTTATGCCAATTCCCAAATTTTGACTTAATTTTCTTGAATAAGTAGCGTCTACGGCTAATTCTCTTGGGTTGAAGTCCCCTAACTCACCTCCTTGATCATCAGTAAAAAAGATCTCTCCAAGATCGAAGTACTTCATGCTCACGGCTATAGCCTCTTCCTTACTCAATTTATAGTATCCGGAAAGATAGGCGATAGACATATCGTTGATTATTTTACCTAGCCAGGGCGTATAGCTTAATGAAAACCCAATGTCTGTATCAATAAATGCGAGTTTAGCAGGGTTCCAGTGCACGGAATTGGCATCTGCCGAAGTAGCAACACCTGCATCACCCATAGCACCGGCTCGGGCATCAGGAGTTATTGTTAAGAAAGGAACGGCCGTTGTAATAACCCTGCGGGTAGAGTCCTGGCCCTGCAATTGAGCCATGGTTTTGGTAGAAATAAATAAAATACCCAGGAAAATAAGCTGAACAAGCCTTTTCATATTTTTTGATTTAGCCAACAAAGATAACTATTTAATAAGAATAAGTTTTTGGAATTCCTGACCTTTTGCGCCGTCCTGCAAAGAACGAACGCTGACACGATATAAGTATATGCCTTGTGTTAATTTTTCACTATTAACACCTGACCCATCCCATTCATACAAATTTACCATAGGTGCACTGTCATTTACTTCAAAATCAATATCCCTTACCAGTTCACCCATACTGGATATTATCTGCAGGTTAACTTCCAGATCATCACCGGCTCTGTTATGGTTAAATGATATACTTGTACTAGCGTAAACAGGATTCGGTGAATTTTTCAATTTACTGATCAGAACGCTATTAGGATCGGCCACAAAAAAGGTAAAGCTTTCCGTCTGAACATTATTGTACGTATCTGCAGCCCTTACTTCGATAGTATGCTCTCCCACACCAAGATCATTAATAGGAAAAGCTGCCCAGCCCCTCGTGAAATCGTCTTTATCCGCTTGGTAAAAGTCGTTTAACAGAAAAACCTCGTCGTCATCTAGGGTGGCGGTAATGCTGTTTGCGATTCCGAACCCTGAAATGTTAATACCACTTTCATCACTTAGTCTTGCAAAAAGGGTGGTGTTATGGCTTATTCCTGAGTTTTTAATTGAAAGCGTATCATCCAGGTAGATTTCTATGGTGGGAGGGCGGGTATCAGTTTCCGGGTTTGAAGCTGTCCCTCCTATTTTTATTGAAACCTCTGCGCCATTAGCATCGGTCATTGTGGAGTTCTGGCTTGCATAAAGACTAATTTTACCCTCTTCAAATTGCTGAGAAATGTTCTTAGGAACTACAAAGTCAACTTCGAATTGCCCGTTTACAACAGATACGGATCCTTTGAACAGCTTATTCTCCTTTGCTGAGAACGTGAAAGGTTGATTTTCATTCCCTAAGGTTGTCTTAAGTATTTCATTGTCAAATACCGTAACGTCAAGTGTACCGTTGAAATCAGAAAGTACGGCATTACCCGGTGATCGAACTTCTCCTTTGATCTTGGTCTTTGCCAGTGCACGGAGTGTATCAGTCAAACTGGTGTTCTCAAAGATGTCGGTAATTACAATGCTATTTTCTGGGTAAGCCAGCATTAAAGATGGGTCTCCCAGTAAGGCAAAGTTTCTGTTTCCAACTTTTCTGGTATCCGTAGCTAGGTCTACGCTTCCATTTTTGGTTAACCTGAAAATATCTCCAAGTCGAAGGAATTCGCCATTTTCCTGCTGGAAAACATGGTTAAAAAATTCTTTGTTTAGCGCAAAATTCGAATTACTTCTTACCGGCCTGCTGGTGCTTACTATTGCAATTCCGCCTCCACGTTCGCGGGTCACCGTCAATTCTCCTCCACTTGCCCGTTTAGGATCATCGTGCCTTGTAAACTCGCAGGTGGCTGTAACGAATAAGGGCAGTTTATTTCTGTTTTGCAGGTCGTCTATTAAAAATAAGTCCAGCACCTGCTCATCCATCCAGCCTATTTCACCGCCATGGCCTGTAAAGTTTACTACCAGCGCACCCTTTTCAATGGCATCTTCCAGCGCCTTTCTCGCTTTTGGTGAGGTTTGTCCGTTCGGCCGTGATATTTGTGGAAACTCATCAAGATATAGCTTATTCGAATTGAAATCACTAAATGTGGTATCAACGAAGCGGGTAAGTTCATTGGCCTGGCGCTGATGTATATTAACGTCGCCGTCATCAGCCACAAAAACAATTTCATTTCTCCAGGCGCCCAAAGACCTGGCGTCTGAATCATATCGGATGGCCTTATCTACCACTGCCTTAGCTTCTTCTCCGGTAGTGACCGGAAACCGGCCTACGCCAATATCCATTGTATGGTTTCCCCCTCTTATCTCCTCCCATTGGCCTTCGTCATCTTCTAAAAATCCGTAATAATCATCAGAAGCGTAGGTATCCAGAGGGTTAAGAGAGTTGTACGACTCATAAATAGGCACAAAATTTTTGTTGTTTGAAAGTACATTCTTGTAATCGTAAGAGCCCTTGCCAAAAAGTAAAAGGTAGCGCAACGCACCGTATCTGTCGTAATGGAATTTTGTAAAGTCCCGGATCGCCGTTACGTCTTGCTTACCACTTGAGAACTCGTTGAAAACCTGATCAGTGGTAACAACACTCACTGTCAGGCCGTCATTGCTTCTTCTGAACGCCGCCAGGCGTTCAGCCTCTGAAAGGAAGTCAGGGTGTGCAACGATCAATAACTCCGACGACGGCAAACCTTTTAAATCCTGATTTTCGACAGCCGTTATCGATGTTGGCGCAGGCACGGTCTGAGGGTCGAAAACCACATATTCGTTTAACTCCGCGCTTTCATCTCCAAATCTAGCCGTGCTACCGGTTAATTCGAAAAGCTGATGTTCAGGTATTTCTCTGGAAGTTATGTTCCAGATTTGGACTGATGCACTCACATTATTAATGGCATAGGTGGAATTACCATTTTCGAGACTCTGCAAAGAACGAAATATGGTTTGATCATCATAAAGCGCCAGGTCTCTTTTTACCAGAAGGTCTATGAAGTTCAGATAACCTACAGACCTTTGAGTACCCCCTTTATTGTACGATAATCTTATTTCTATGGTGTTATTAGCATCTATTTGATTGGCGCCTATGGCATACTCTTTTTTACTTGTTTGGCCCTTAATGCTATATCTATTAGGGTTATTGCTTAATGGATTTAGGAAATCCGGTACACTTGCCACACTCTGAGAACCTACATTAACATCGTTTATTGAAACATCGAAGGAAGACGTTTGAAAGGACTGTGTCATTACATCCACTGTCACTTTTATTTCTCCGTCAGAACTTAATCCTTCGAAGTCAAAAGTAAAGTCTTGTTCTGTAGTGAGATCGAATCGCTCGCCATACCATTCTCTGCCTGAAATTAACAAGTTGGTTTCTTCTATTTCATGATGTTCAAAGTCATCGAAAGTATTAATGACCGGAAAGCTCAAACCTTTATTTTCAATGTTCTGAATCCGCTTTCCATCGGCGCCTTCATAACTAATAAAGTAGTAGTTCAAGTCGCTGTAAATGTTATACTCATATACAAACGTGTCTTCATTATAAGCATAATCATGTGGCCCGTAACCGTAAAACAATATATAATCCCCGTTGTCAAACGAGCCATCGCCTTCACCCGTTACCTGTATTGAATTCTCTGTTAACCCGAAAGGTCGCGGCTCATCGTTGGCCTGGGGCAGCATACCTCCTGAATTGCCAAAGACTTTGATTTTACGTGGATCCAGATCATCCACCGGTAGTCCGGCAGACCTTAAAAATTCGTAGGACAATTTATAGACCCCATCTTCTGCGACCGGAACTTTATACCAATTACCACTGACCAAAACAGAGTTTTGAGAATATCCAAAAGCGGATATCAATAGTAAAAAGGTGGTAATTAATTGGAATCTCCTCTCCATATCACAGCAAGCGTGCAGCTTTAACAAGCAAATAACCGGAAACGTTTCTTTTTTTATGTGCTGTTTTTGCTGAAAAATACCCTTTTGATAATTGACAGACATATATACGCTATGATAATAACAGGTAACGCCAACTGCCAGAAAAGTAGTATGCTAACCAGCGAAATTCCAATAAAAATATATCGCACCTCATTTCCCTGCCACATAAAATGCTTAAACTTTAAGGCAAGCATTTCCAGTGGTGCCACTAACAAAGAGGAGAACACAACAATAACGGACAAAAGGACAGGAAGAGTTAGCCATGCCTGATCCACAAAAATTAGTGATGAAATAAAAAGTGTGTTGGCCGGTGTAGGTAACCCAATAAAAGAATCGGTCTGTCTTTCGTCAATATTGAATTTTGCTAAGCGTAAAGCTGAGAATATAGTTATGAGAAAACCGGCATAAGGCAGCCAGACCAATGAGGTCAGGTTGTTCAGCATTTGAAATGAGATCGCTCCCGGCAGCACACCAAAAGTGACCATATCCGCCAGTGAATCCAGCTCTTTACCCATAGGAGAATGGACCTTAAGGAGACGAGCGACAAATCCGTCGAAAAAATCAAAAATCAATGCGGCCCAAATGAAATAAGTCGCATAGTGAAGTTCATTATTGAAAACCTTAACGATACCTACACTACCGCAGGCCAGATTGCAACACGTAAGTAAGTTTGGGATATGTTTTTTTAACCCCAAAGTTAACTGACTATTGCACAGAAAGGATTACTTGCTTTTTCTTTACCTATGGTAGTGGTGCCGCCATGACCGGAGTAAACCATCATCTCATCGCCGAGGGGAAAGAATTTTTCGTGAATGCTATGGATCAGAACATCAAAATCGCCACCTGGTAAATCCGTACGTCCTATACTCCCATCGAAAAGCACGTCTCCACCAATGATAAAGCCTTCATACCTATTGTAAAAGGCAATATGCCCCGGGGCGTGGCCTGGCACAAATAAGATATCCAGAGATGCGTTTCCAAATTCAACCTTATCGCCCTCTTCTAAAAATATATCCGCTGTAGACTCTTGATAGTGCTGAAATCCATAGCTTGGAGCGTACGCCTTCACAGATAGCAGCGTAGCGCTGTCATCTTTATGGATACATAAAGGCACATTATACTTCTCCTTAACATACTGATTGCCAAAAACATGATCGATGTGACAATGCGTATTTAATAGCCTTACCACTTTTAACTCGTTATCTGCTATGAAATCACTTAATTCCTTTTTTTCGTAGTTTTCGTAACACCCGGGATCTATAATTACAGCTTCCCTGGTTTCGTCATACAGCACATAGCTGTTTTCCATAAAAGGGTTGAAAACAAAAGACTTGATTTGGATCATATTTTATTACTACGCTTTAGGCAGATTTGCAGGGCAACAAAAATACAGCTTTTGTTGAATAATGGATGAAACAGCAGGTTGACTATATCATAGTAGGATCAGGGCTCGCAGGTACTGCACTGGCGTGTGCGCTGCTGGATAGAGGCAGGCAAGTGCGGATTTTCAATGATCGGCAGTTGTATAGCTCAACAAAAGTGGCTGCCGGGCTGTATAATCCTATCACCGGCCGTAAAATGGTAAAAACGTGGAAGGCCGATGCTATTTTCCCGGCATTGATCGTTTATTACCAAAAGCTTGAAGCTCTTACTCAAGCCAAATTTCTTAATGAAAGTAGAATATACCGGCCATTTATCTCTTTCGAAGAGCAAAATGAATGGATGGGAAAGAGCGCTCAGTCAGGTTATGTGGATTACATACATAAGGTACGGATATCAAGTTTTAATTCCGGCATTAACGACCCTTATGGAGGGATGGAACTAAAAATGTCAGGGTTTTTAGATACTGAAGCCTTTCACAAAGCCATGCGGCAGTTTTTCCAATTAAAAGGAGTTTTAATTCAGGACAAGTTTGATTTCAGAGATATTCAATTTGTATCAGATAAGGCTGTTTACAGGGATATTACCGCGTCAAAAATCATTTTTTGTGATGGCACTTATGCTTCCTCAAACCCTTTTTTCAATTGGTTACCTTTTAGCCCGGTGAAAGGAGAAGTACTTACAGTTGAATCGGACTTAGATACAGATCTAATTGTCAATAGAGGTGTTTTTTGTGTCCCGCTGGGAGGCGGTAAATTTCGCGTTGGATCAAACTATGACAATAACGACCTCACCTGGACACCTACTGAGAAAGGTAAACAGCAGATAGAGCAAAGGTTAAAAGCGCTCATAAATACTCCTTTTACTACCGTTTATCAAAAAGCGGGTGTAAGGCCGGCAACAAAAGATCGCAGACCGTATATAGGGTTATACCCGTCAAACGAAACTATTGGCATATTTAATGGGTTAGGAACAAAGGGAGTTTCACTCTCTCCTTATTTTGGCGAGCACTTTGCTTCGTTTTTAGAGGGGGAAACGGAACTTGATAACGAGGTCAATATTAGTCGCTATTTTTCGTTATCTTCAGATTCTCAATGAAAATTGAATGAGTAAGGTTATCAAATTAATTGTTCTCTTAGTGCTGTTGGCGCCGGTTACAAGTTTTGCACAGCAAATGACACTGGAGAAGTTCGGAAGAAATCGAATTCAGTATAAAGAGTTTAAATGGCGTTTTTTAAGCTCCGATAACTTTGATGTTTATTTCTATGCGGGTGGCAATAAAATAGCCAAAGAAGTTATAGAATACCTGGAAGACGAATTTGATCGGGTAACTGATATGATCGACTACCCTCCCTACTCCAAAACGAAAGTTTTTTTATACAACTCCGTGGCTGACCTTCAGCAGAGTAACGTAGGTATTAACGATGGCACCTTTACACCCAGCGGAGAAACGCAATTTGTAAAACCTTACATTGAAATCGCCAATCCGGGAAGTATAGATGCACTTAAAAAAGAGCTGATTTACAAGGTATCGTCGCTCATGGTGAATGAGATGCTTTTCGGTGGTAACCTCAAGGACATGTTCCAAAGTTCTATTTTACTCAATTTGCCGGCATGGTTTATTAATGGGGCATCGCTTTACGTTGCTAACGGCTGGGACGAGGAAATGGATGATTACATCCGTGACTACATCAACAAAAAGCGACCTCAAAAATTGAGCAGGCTTACAGGAAGAGAAGCGGCGCTTGCCGGTCAGTCCGTATGGAACTTCATAGCACAACGCTACGGAGAAAGCAATATTGGAAATATATTAAACTATACGCGGATCATTAGAAACGAAGAAGAAAGCATAACGATAATTATCGGAACTTCTTTTGAGCAGTTCACCTACGAGTGGCAACGTTATTATTCTGAAATTGACGAGCAGGTAAACCAAAATTATCAAGCTTTAAGTGAAGAACAACTAATAGTAACAGACAATAAACATCTGAATTACAGGAACCTCAGCCTGAGCCCGGACGGGACAAAGCTGGCGTACACAGTGAATAACAATGGCCGGTTTACTGTAAAACTACGAGAGCTTGAATCAGGTAAAGAAACGGATATATTAAAAGGGGGGTATAAAGTTATCAATCAGGAGGTGGACAATAATATGCCGCTGATTGACTGGGCAGACGAAAATACGTTAGGGATAATCCACGCTAAGCGAGGCGCACTTTCATTGACGCTTTATGATCAGGCCACGAACAGTAAATTGCCCAGAAAACTTAGGAGGTTTGATCAAATAAAATCAATGGATTTTTCTGATAACGGCAGGTTAATCATTGTCAGTGGTGTGGTAAATGGCAAAAACGATCTTTTCTTACTGAGTTCAAGAAGAGACAGGGTGAAGCGATTAACCGATGATCTTTATGACGACCTTTATCCTTCCTTCGTTCCTGGAACAAACTCTTTCGTTTTTAGCTCTAATAGAACATCGGATAGTTTGTCGGTAAAAACCAACGATTTCGAAGCGCTCGGCAAAAATATGAATTTGTTCATCTACAACCTGGATACAACAAAACTACTCTTACGGCGGGTCACCAACACAGTAAGCCATGATACCCGGCCGCTGGCGCTTAATGCAGATGTTATTTACTATGTAAGCGACCAAAAGGGAGTCAATAATTTATTTAAGTATGCACTATCGTCAGGGATATATACACAAGTAACGAACTACAGGCAGAGCGTGAAAAACTTTGATCTTGACTTTACCAACGGAGCGCTGGCATTTATTTCTACCAATACCGGAAGAGATCAGATCTATTACTCAAAGGACTTTAACTACAATCAGCAGATTTTCACTCCCATAACGCCCAGGCAACAAATGTTACAGGCCAAAGCTTTTAGAGAGCGAAGAAAATCTCAACCTACCGGTCTTACTATTCAGGATATTGTGGAGCAGCGTTTGGCAGAAAAGGAGAAAAAACAGGAAGAGGAGATCGCAGAAGTAGATACCACTATTGTCAATGATCCGGAGGTTATTGATACAGATAATTACCAGTTTGAGGATGACGTGGAGGTTCCGAAGGAAGAAGTAATTAACACGGATGATTACACCTTCGACAATGACCTTGTTAAACCACAGCAGGAGTCATTTTTAACACAGTACCGTCAGTTAAGAAAGGAAAATAAAATCGTTGGTCCACTAAATTATGAGGAGCGCTTTTCTGCAGATAACATTATAACCTCCTTTGTTATAGACCCGTTACGTGGTTTTGGAATACTTCTGGAAACACAAATGACAGATATGCTTGAAAACCACCGGTTCTCAGGGGGTGTTATGGCCATCACCGATCTCAGAAGCGGGGATGTCTGGGCAGAATATCAATACCTCAAAGGGCGAATCGATATTGGAGCGAGGTTAGAAAGAAATGTACTTGAGTGGGAGGCGAATGGCATTGAGGTACAGCAGTACAGCAAGAACACGGTGATGCTTGGCGCGTCATTACCGTTAAATACGAAGACCAGATTTAGTGTCAATCCATTTTATACACTTACCTCTTTTGAAAGCCAACCCTTCATTGCAGGGCCAAATCCGGTTTTACCTGATGGCGCCACGAATCATTTTGGGGGTGTAAATCTTGAATTGGTCTATGATAATTCCATTATTAACGGCATGAATCTGATTGAAGGTACCAGGGCGAAAATTTCACTTCGCCATTACGAAGGACTTAATGATAAGGAAAACAGCTTTTCAAACTTTAAGGCAGATTTGCGCCATTATCAAAAAATACATCGCGAGATTGTGTTGGCTACGCGCTTTTTCTACGGGTCTTTCTTTGGCAGAGACCCTAAAAACTATTTATTGGGCGGTATGGATAATTGGATAAATCAGGATGATAATTTAGATGGTGAGGACAATCCGTTAGCGCCAACAGAGGGTGTCGGAGTTGATAATAGTGAACTACTTTTTACGGAGTTTGCTACTAACGTAAGAGGTTTTGATTATGCCTCTTTGGTAGGGAATAATGCTCTAGTATTTAACGCTGAGCTAAGAATTCCCCTGATCCGCTATCTACAGGCGGGGCCTATTACGTCAAATTTTTTTAGAAACCTTCAATTCACCGGCTTCTTCGATATTGGCTCCGCCTGGACCGGAAAATCACCATTTAACGATGATAACTCAATCAGTAACCAGGTCATTAGAGAAGGTGCGTTTGTGATCGATCTTAAAAACTATAGAAATCCATGGTTATACAGCTACGGATTTGGGTTCCGCACTATGCTTCTCGGTTATTATGTAAAGCTTGACGTTGCCTATCCTATTGAGAATTACAATGTCGGTGATACTGCTTTTCACTTTACCTTAGGCTACGATTTTTAGAGAAAACAGCGGGTTCATTCTCCGGTAAAGTTAACTTAGCGTCTATGCTAAAATCAATGACAGGCTTTGGTGTTGCCTCACGCACCTCAGATACTATTACTACTACTGTTGAAATAAAGACATTAAATTCAAAATTCTTAGATGCCAATATTCGCTTGCCCAAATTACTGGCTGATCGTGAGCTGGAAATCAGGAGTATCATAACCAATGAGTTAACCAGAGGAAAGGTATCACTAGCTGTAGAGTTGAGCAATGACCAGGAAACGGAGATCAAACAACACTATAATGAAGGATTATTTGTTAAATATTTCCAGGAGCTGAAGGAACTTGCTCATAAAGTCGGAGCTGACGACAATGAAATTTTTAAGCTTGCTTTGAACTCACCTGATGTCATCGTTTCCGATCAAAATAGTTCCTTGAACGATGAGCAATGGAATAAAATAAAAAGTATTATTCTTGATGCCACAAAGGCGTGCAATGATTTTAGAGATAAGGAAGGCGCCGAGCTCAAACAAAAATTTGAGCAGTACATTTCCACCATTCTATCCGCTTTAATAAGGGTGGAAGAGCTTGATCCCGATAGAGTCGAGCGCATCCGGACACGGATAAAGGGCAACCTGAATGAATTTGTGGATCAGGAATCCCTGGACAAAAATCGGTTAGAACAAGAAATCGTTTATTACATTGAAAAGCTGGACATTACGGAAGAAAAAGTAAGGTTGAAAAGTCATTTGCAGCACTTTATGGAAGTATTGGATCACAATCAAAGCTCAGGTAAGAAGCTTGGTTTCATCAGCCAGGAAATAGGCCGGGAGATCAATACAATAGGCTCTAAAGCCAATGATGCCGACATCCAAAAACATGTGGTATCCATGAAGGAAGAACTGGAGAAGATCAAGGAGCAGCTTTTAAATGTACTTTGAACAGTATTTTTTACTGAATGGTTATTCTATCATAATTTTTAACATGCCATACAAGGCGCTCTCTTGACCCAATGTCAAGCGCTCTTTGGCCGCTTAGCATGCCAGTAAAGAAAATCGGGCAACTCCAGTTGTCATAGAATATGGTATGGGCGCCTTTACCTTGTCTCTCTTCGATTGAAAAACTTGATGATTTCCAAAACCAATCTCTAACTTTTGTATTCGTTACGATGATAAATTGTGGATGGATTTCTGTAAGAATCCTTGTGAAAATCTGAGTTTGAGCTTGAATAAAAGGGGTGTCAAAATAGGGGAGGATATCTTTGGCTTTAGTATGCCGAATGGCCAATAAATCGAGATGTGACCAAGAAACGGGTTTCTCCTCACCGATATTTTTGGCCATATCTTCAAAGGCACGCCAGTACCGCGGGTAGTCGTTTCCACTTTGTTGTAAATGGTAGTAGTTACCATTTCTTTCCTGTCCATTGCTTCCGGAAGTAAATGAGGGATTTAAGCCAAGAAAGAGTAAATGCGGACCTTTTGGCAGGGCAGCAGGTAGCATAAAATTTCTCGCTTTTAATTCCAGCAGAAAGTTATCGTTAGTATTGAGATTTCTCCAAATATCCCGGAAATCAGACCCAAATTCTTTCTTTATATCAATGCTTGTCACGGTTTTTTCTTTACAATACCTCCATTACTTTCTCCAACCCAATACTTCTGGACGCTTTGATCAGAACTAAACTATCCTGAACGGGGTTTTGGCGCAGATGAGCTTCCAAAGCTTCACGGGTATTAAAAAATATGGCATCTTTTAACACTTCGCTGGCAGGGTAGATCAATTCACCGCATAATAAAATTCTGTCAAGCTCCATGAGTGCCAACTGCTCACCAAGCCTACGATGCTCCATATCGCTGTCATTTCCCAGCTCTTTCATGTCTCCAAGAATAACGACTTTCCGATTATTCTTCTGGATGGCCAAGTTTTCCAAAGCCACTTTCATCGAATCAGGATTAGCATTGTAGGCATCCAGAATGATCTGGTTAGAACCTTTTTGTACAAGTTGAGAGCGCATATTGTTTGGCTCGTAAGCAGCTATGGCTGCGGCAGCCTTGGAAGGCTCTACCGCAAAGAATTTTCCAATGGCTAATGCCACTGCAACATTGTCAAAATTATATTTACCCGCTAGAGTAGACTGAATTACTTCGTTTGCTTCCGTTTTGATATTCAAAAACGGCTCTGCTTTCATTAACTCACAGTGGTAGTAATCCCCGGTATTCGGATACATCAACGGGTTTTTAAATCGCTTTGCCATATTGGAGAGCTCATGACTATTCGAATTGATCCATACCACGCCATTCACATCGATCAGGTGTTGATATAATTCACTTTTACCGCGTATTACACCCTCTATACCGCCAAAGCCTTCAAGGTGTGCTTTCCCAATATTGGTAATTAAACCATGGCTTGGTTTACATATCGAGCTTAGCAATGCAATTTCACCAACATGGTTTGCTCCCATCTCCACAATAGCCATCTCATGTTCAGGCCGTATAGCAAGTACGGTCAGGGGCACACCGATGTGATTGTTCAAATTCCCTTGAGTCGCATAGGTGTTAAACGTGGTTGAAAGCACCGCGTTGATCAGTTCCTTAGTGGTGGTTTTTCCGTTTGAACCCGTTAACCCGATAACCGGAATTGTCAATTGATCTCTGTGGTGTCTTGCCAGGTCCTGAAGCGTTGTAAGTGAATCGCTCACAAGGATGTACCGATCATCTTTTACTACTTTGGGGTCATCTACCACGGCATAGGAGGCGCCCTTTTTTAGCGCTTCTTCTGCGAAAGCATTGGCGTCGAAGTTTGGGCCTTTTAGCGCGAAGAAAACGGACCCGGGTTCAATGCTACGGGTATCTGTAGATATAATCGGATAGCTGAGGAACTTTTGGTAAAGAGTTTCTATCATATTAAGGTGAATAAGCCTGTTAATTACAACCTTTTTTCCCGCTTATTTGTCTAATAAAGGGTGCGATATTATTCCATGCAAAAAATAGATACTATTTTTAATAACTCCAATCTGAACTTACCGTTCCTTTTCTAGATTAGATAAATATGACTTTACAAAGAGCGCTTGCCTTCTTGCTGTTAATTGTGTGCCATTTTTCGCGAGCACAGGTATATAGCGTCGAACAGTCAGTGGGAGTAACTGAAGATGGTTCTTCGCTGGCATTTCCTTGGTCCGGGGGGTTAAATTCCGGTCAGTATAGTACCATGGATGTTGACATGGATGGACTCGAAGACTTAATTGTGTTTGATAGGTCGGCATCTAAAATCAATGTATTTAAGAACGTAGGTGGAGCCTACGCACCCACTTTTGAATACGCCGATCAATTTCCCGAGAACTTAAGGAACTGGATATTGCTTCGTGACTATAACTGCGATGGCAAAAAAGATCTTTTCGTTAGTGATCCGTTAGGTATAGTTGTCTACCAAAACATAAGTGACGCTGAAGGGCTCAAATGGAGAGTTTTTAATGAACGCGGCCCTCAATCACCGTTGCAAACCATGGGTTCTTCTGAGCCCACAAACCTGCAATTGAACGCCACCGATATTCCATCTATAACCGACGTTGACGGCGACGGCGATCTTGATATTTTGAATTTCAGATTTACCAGAGCCTCTACCGTTCAGTATCACAAAAATTTAAGTATGGAGAACACCGGTAACTGTGATTCGTTACAGCTGGAACGTGTCGCACAAGAATGGGGTGATTTTGAACAGTGTTTTTGCGCTGAGATAGCTTTTGGAGGAGACGACTGCGGTACATCAGGTGGAAGAACAAAACATCAGGGCGGTAAAGCCTTACTGACTCTCGATATGGATAATGATGGCGATCAGGAAGCTATAGTAGGTGAAGAAGACTGCGACATACTTAATTTCTTATTGAATGAGGGGTCAGCAAGTGAGGCCTTAATGAACTCTAGTTCTATTTCCTTTCCAAATGCTCAAAACCCGATTGCATTGTTTTCTTTTCCGGCAGCATATTATGAAGATGTAGATTTTGATGGGATAGCGGACTTACTGGTAGCGCCCAATGTGCCTGCAAATATTGGGTTTGGGGTGAATTTTGAGCAATCAAGCTGGTTTTATAAAAATTTGGGCTCTGAAAGTAACCCTGACTTTCAATTTATACAAAGAGATTTTTTGCAAGACCAAATGTTGGATTTCGGCGAAAATGCTGTCCCTGCTTTCTATGACTATGATGCGGACGGTGACCTGGACCTTTTTGTAAGCAATAACATCGATGTAAACCTGGGCTTCATTGCTACTTTAAAACTTTATGAGAATACCGGCGGCGCAGCACAGCCTTCATTTAAGTTAAAAGACCGGGACTTTTTTAATCTGTCTGTGCTGAACTTTATTAACATAAAGCCAGTTTTTGAAGACGTGGATAACAATGGGTCCGTAGATTTAGTCTTTAGTGGCACAAGTCTAAATACCGGCAATACTTCCATCGTTTACTTTAAAAATTCAGTGTCATCCGGGCTTGCTCCGGAGCCAGAGCCGCAAGTACTCTATGTAATTTCTAATGGGGTCAGTTCTGAAAACTTTAAACTATTTGACATTGATACAGACGGCCGCAATGACTTGCTTATAGGTAGAAGCACTGGCCGCCTGGAGTATTACAGGAACGTTGGTACGGCGGAGTCACCAAATTTTGGGCTACAGGATGAAGAATTTTTGGGTTTTGGCGTAAGCGCATTCACCATTAACACCAGTGTAGACATCGCTGACTTGGATGCGGATGGAAACCTGGACCTGATTACCGGCGATGACCGGGGCAATTTCAACTGGATAAGCGATTTCAGAAGCGCTATTGGCTCGGAAGCAGAGCGGCAACCTCTATTGTTTGAAACTTCTGCGGATCAATCTCAGACTTCTGTGAACTTAGGTAGCCGTTTGGTTCCCAGAGTGGTCAACCTTTTTAACGAAGATAAACCGGCTATCGTGGTGGGCACAGGTCAGGGAGGCATGAATATTCTTAGAAATACAGGCGCCGAGGTCCAACCTTTACCGGAGTTAATATCAGGTATTTATCCTAATCCGGCTGTGGGTCGTAATACCGTTCTGTTTAGAACCACCGAGAGAACTTTTGGATATATTGTATCACTTAACGGGCAAAGATTAACGGAGCCTCAGATTCTTGAGGCAGAGACCGATAACATAATTGATATTAGCAGCCTGGCATCAGGTTTTTATCTGCTGGTAACCACTATGTCGGGAGATGATTTTACCTCTTTTCGATTCGTTGTTGACCGCTAATGAAACTCTTCTTAACTCTAACCTTTGTAGAAAATAATTTGGACATTAGACCTAAAGCCGGGGATGCGCCTGACGGCTATATCCCCTTTGACCTGGATAATTTTTCTGACAGCCTGGTGGTAGCCACCGCGATAAAGGCGATTGAACAATCGGATATAGTCCATGTACAGATCGAAGCAAAGGAAGGGGCGAAGCTAGGTGGCGTTCTGAAGGTTTTTAATTTGCTACTAAAATCCAGAAGAGATGTGCGTATCCATTTTAATGGCTCGCATAGGCAAATTGAAAATATGATAAAGCGTTTTCCAAACAGCTAGCCGATTTCAAATCGGTCACTGTCCAAATAGGCCGGAAACTTTTTCCGGTAGTTTATGAGGTCTTCTTTTGACAGTGTAATCGTTTGGATAGCGTCATTTCCTTCTAAGTCACAAATTGTACCACCCTTGGGTTCAATAATGACGGAATGGCCCAGGTACTCTATTCCATTCCCATCTGCACCAATTCTGTTCAGACCTATACAGTAACTTAGGTTTTCAATCGCCCTGGCCCTCAATAATGTATCCCATGCATTCACTCTTGGCGATGGCCAATTCGCCGTATAAATTAGCAGGTCAAATTCAGGGCCGCCATCTACATTTTGATTCCTGCTCCACACAGGAAATCTAAGGTCATAGCAAATGAGCGGGCATATCTTCCAGCCCTTTAATGATACCACAAGCTTTTGCTTTCCTGCCGCGAAATGATCGTGCTCATCAGCCATTCGGAAAAGGTGCCTTTTATCGTAGGTATCAAAAGAACCGTCGGGTCGCATCCATAGTAACCGGTTAAAACACCTGCCATTTTCTTTAATAATAACGCTACCCGTTACTACCGCTTTTGTTTGTTCGGCCATTTGCTTCATCCACCTAAACGTAGTGAAGTTCATGGGCTCGGCTAATCGCTCTGCTTCCATAGAAAAGCCCGTATTGAACATCTCCGGCAAAATGATGAGATCGGTGGGGCGCTCAATACACCATATTTTCTCCTCAAACATGGCAAGATTGGCCCCCGTAGACTGCCAGTACAGTTCGGTCTGTATCAGTGTAACATTTAGATCCTGCATAATATTTCAGCTGCTTTCGATAATGTATCTTCTTGCTTAGCAAAGCAAAACCTCAATACCTTATTATCAGTATTATCATTGTAAAACACAGAAACGGGGATGGACGCCAGGCCGTACTCTTTGGTCATTCGTGAAGCCATGTCTACGTCTTTTTCCTCACTTATATTGCTGTAATCAAGCAACTGAAAATAGGAGCCTGAACTTTGGATAGGTATAAACCCGGATGATTCTATTCCGCTTAGAAAGAAGTTTCTTTTGCTTTCATACATTTTGGAAAGCCCTTCATAATTTCCTGCTTCCCGAAGAAATGATGCCAAGCCTACCTGGGTGGGCGTATGCACGCTGAACGTAAGAAACTGATGTACTTTACGAATCTCATGCGTTAAGGCTTCAGGCGCTATAAGATAACCAACTTTCCAGCCAGTGGCGTGAAATGTTTTTCCAAATGACGATACGGCAATACTACGCGATCTTAAACCCGTATGGCTCAATACGCTTTGATGTGCATTGTCATCAAAAATAATATGCTCATATACTTCATCGCTGAGTATAACTAAATCGTGTCTTTCCGCTAAAGTCTGAAGAGCTTTGATATCGTTTTTCGAAAACACACTTCCGGTAGGATTATGAGGTGTATTGATGATGATAAGTCTCGTTCTTTCGGTAATACTATGGGCAACTTCATCCCAGTCAATATGATAGGTAGGATATTTTAAATGGACATGAATTGGCACCCCACCTGCCATGGTGATGGCTGGGGCATAACTATCATAGCCCGGATCAAAAACGATCACCTCATTCCCGGGTTGTACCACCGCCATAATGGAAGCAAACAGTGCCTCCGTTGCTCCTGCTGTAACCGTTACCTGAGATTCAGGGCTTGGCGTATATCCATACCTTAGGGAAGTCATCCCGGAAATAGACTCCTTCAACGCAGGCAGTCCCGACATAGGCGCATACTGATTTTTACCCGAAGTCATGGCATCCGCGATGAGCTTTATCAGATCTTCCGAAACGGGAAAATCGGGAAATCCCTGAGATAAATTGATGGCTCCGTACTTCGCTGCCATTTGGGACATTACCGTAAAAATGGTGGTGCCTACCTCCGGCAGTTTTGATTGAAGTTCGGGCATTTATTTTTTTACAGGTACGGCTATGCGGTAATCTACCTTTGTCTTCCCTTTTGAGATATTCTGTAGCTTGCCCTTAAGCATCCGACGTTTAAAAGGAGTCAGGTGATCCGTAAATAAAACTCCTTCTATATGGTCATATTCATGTTGAATGATCCTGGCTTTCATACCGTCATATTCCTCGGTATGTTCATTCCAGTCTACATCGAAGTAGTTGATTTTTAACTTAGCGTTTCTGGTCACTTCTTCCCGTATGTTCGGTATGCTCAGACAGCCTTCTTCAAACGGCCATTCTTCTCCTGTTTCTTCAACAATTTGGGGATTGATAAATACCTTAACGAAATTTTCCATTTCCTCTTCTTCCAACGGTCGGCCGTCTACAACAAACATGCGAATGCTTTTTCCGATCTGCGGTGCAGCCAGCCCAATACCTCTTGCACTTTCCATCGTTTCAAACATGTCCGTGCTCAACTGCTTTACATCTAATTCCCCTTGTTCAATGTTCCGGGCTTTTTTCTTTAATACCGGATCTCCGTAAACCACTATAGGATAAATCATAGTCTTCTTCAAATACACTGCAAAATTAAAGATAATTTCCCAACCCTTTAGTTAGAAACGGTCAGAGCTCAGGTGGTTTGCTCCATAAACGACTGCAGAATTATAGTCGCACTAAGTTTATCCACTAAAGCTTTATCTGCACGCTTCTTTTTTGAAATTCCTGAAGCCATCATACTATCAAAGGCCATTTTGCTGGTAAAGCGTTCGTCCATGGTAACAACGGCTATATGCGGGAACTGTCCTTTGATCTTTTTCACCATATTTTCAGCTCCTTTAGTACCGTGGGTTTCACGGCTCATAAGGTCCACAGGTATGCCAACTACCACGGTCTCTACCTCTTCTTGTTGAAAATAACGAGTCAGGAAAGGGATGAGCTCATTTGTGTCTACCGTTGATAATGGGTTGGCAATCATTTTTAAGGGGTCGGATACGGCAATTCCGGTTCGCTTACTGCCGTAGTCAAGCGCAAGAATTCTACCCACTAATTGAGGTTGATTTTTGAGCTGATTTTACGCTTAATGTCTTGCTCCAATACAAGCGCTTTTGGGAAAAGTATCTCGTTCTCAACCTTGGCATGAGTGATCAGTTCTTTTTCAAAAGCCTGGAGCTCTGCGTATACCACGCGAATGTGCAAAGGGTCACGGCTATCGCAAGTGTAATTATTGGTTATTTTTCTAATGCCTCTCATCTCATCATCATGCTCCTCATGCTCTACGGCATACTTTTGGAGGGAATGCTTTTCCATTTGATAGTAGAGCTCGGAAAATCTTTTTCGGTTCTCAGAATAGCTGGCCAGCAGTTGGATGTAGCTAAAAAGAGTATCCTCCTCCATGTAAACGTGGTGAATAAAATCTTCCACAAATAGTGGAAATACCAACTTTAGATCTTTAGCTATGCCATTGTACAACTTATGCCGTGGCTCGAAACTCTCTATCAATTTGGCAATATACGGAAGCTTTCTTTTGATAAAGATAAAGTGAGCATGCTTGAGATATTCAATAATTAGATCTACCGGAAATGCTTCCAGTTCTACCTCGTTATTGCAGACCGTAACTTTCTCAAGTTCTTTAATAACCAAATCTGAATTCAGTCCTTTTTTAAGGCAAACCTGATCCAATGTATCCTCAGTATAGTTGTAGAACTCAATTCCGAAATAGTACAGAACTGAAGCATGTACATAATTTTCATCTACTATATCGACGATTCTTCTACTTGTCACGATGAGGATGGATTTTCAATGCTTACAAATATACGAGTATTGTTATAATCTGGACTCAATTTATGTGTTTAGTGTTCTTTTAGACTTAACCTTATTGAAATCAACAAAATATACAGCTACATCGTTAAAGAGTTATTATTTCTATAAATTAGAATTCCATTAAGGTTAAAACAAAAAGTAAGAAGGACAAGTGAGTGAATATAAAAACAGTAACTATCAGATTAGATTGCCAATAATAATTACTGTGGCCATAGCTGCCGGTATTCTAATTGGAGCAACATTTACAGACAAGCCTACCGTGGTGCAGAATGACCTGGGTAAGAGCATGCAAAAATTTAAAGAGGTACTCACTTTGATCGACAGGAATTATGTTGACCAGGTGAATACTGATGATCTGGTAGAAGATGCCATTGAACATATGCTCACCAATCTTGACCCCCATAGCGCCTATATTCCTGCCAAAGATAAAGTGGCGGCAAACGAAGGTTTGCAGGGAAACTTTGAAGGTATAGGGATCGAATTTAATATTTTCAAAGATACGATTGTAGTGGTTTCTCCATTGAGCGGTGGCCCCAGCGAAGCGGTAGGCCTGCTTTCAGGAGATAAGATCATCATTGTGGATGGAGAGACCGTTGCAGGAGTAGGGTTTACCAATCGTGATGTCCAAAAAACGCTAAAAGGACCAAAGGGAAGTAAAGTAGAGGTTACAGTAAAGAGAAAAGGTAAGAAGGAGCCCATTGTATTTAATATTATCAGGGACAAAATACCGCAACATTCTGTAGATGCCAGTTACATGATCAGCGATGAGATTGGGTATATTAAAGTCAGTCGCTTTTCAGCTACTACCTATGATGAGTTTAAGGTAGCCCTGGAGGAGTTAAAATCAAATGGCATGACTAAGCTGGTGCTCGATCTTCAAGGTAACCCGGGGGGCTACATGAACCATGCCATCAACATGGTAGATGAGTTTGTGCCGGATGACAATAAGATTGTTTACACGCTTGGCAAGCAGAAAAGATTTAACTCGCAGGCTTTTGCCGACAGAAAAGGACTTTTTGAAAAAGGAGAGCTGATTGTTTTAGTAAATGAAGGCAGTGCCTCAGCCTCGGAAATTGTGTCAGGAGCGTTACAGGATAATGATCGTGCACTGATAGTAGGCCGACGTTCTTTCGGCAAGGGTCTTGTGCAGGCCCCAATGGACTTGAGTGACGGTTCAGAGCTTAGGCTTACCATCTCCAGGTACTACACTCCCAGTGGAAGGTCCATTCAAAAACCTTATGAAGATTACGAAGATTATTCCAAAGACCTCATAGCCCGTTTTGAGCATGGAGAATTCTTCAGTTCAGATAGCATTAAGTTCAATGATTCGTTAAAATATGAAACGTCAAGCGGCCGTACCGTTTACGGCGGCGGAGGAATTATGCCCGACTATTTCGTGCCTTTAGATACCACCATGACCTCGGCTTACCTAAACCGGTTATTTACCAGTAATTCTATGCAGGAATTTACATTTAATTACGTGGCAAAAAATAAGGACAGGCTCAATGCCATGAGCTATGAAGACTATTATCAGAACTTCGCCGTCACGCAGACCATGCTTGACGGACTTGTAAAAACCGGTAAGTTAAACGATGTGAAGCCGGACTTCAAAGATCTTAATAAACATAAAGATCTATTTAAACTTCATGTAAAGGCACAAGTGGCACGACAGATTTGGAATAACAATGGGTTTTACCCAATTTTCAATCAAACCAATGAGATCCTGCAGCAAGCAATAAAGCTATTTGACGAAGCAGAAAACCTTGACAGGACCAAAATGTAGTTATGTATTATCATACCCTCGGCAGCATACCTTCAAAACGGCACACGCAATTTAAGCAACCTGACGGCAGCCTGTACAAAGAGGAGTTGGTAAGCTCAAGAGGGTTTTCAGGCATTTACTCTAACCTTTATCACATTTATCCGCCTACCCGGGTGAAATCTGTGGGTACGGCAAAACCCTTTGCCAGCCCTGTGGTGAAACCTTACGATTTAAGACAGACGCATCTCAATACCTCAAAAATCGGGATAACGGGTGAAGATTTTCTATCGGGAAGAAAGGAGCTTTTGAAGAATAATGACGTGTGCCTTTCTTTGTGCATTCCTGAGAAAAAAAATATGCCGTATTATAAGAATGCCGAAGGTGACGAAGTCATTTTCATTCATGACGGCAGCGGCTACTTAACTTCACAATTTGGCAGGCTCAAGGTAAATCAAGGTGATTATGTGGTGATACCACGGACCGTCATTTACAAATTTGAATTTGATGAAGATCCTTTAAAGCTGTTGATTATCGAGTCTGCCTCACCTATTGAAACACCAAAGCGATACAGGAATGAACTTGGTCAGTTACTGGAGCATTCCCCGTACTGCGAGCGCGATATAAGAGGCCCCGAGGAGTTAATCACAGAAACAGAAAAAGGAGAATACAATCTGTTCATAAAAAAAGAAGGCCAATTGTATCACTATGCCTATGAGCATAGTCCTTTTGATCTGGTTGGTTGGGACGGGCACCTTTGGCCATATGCATTTTCCATTCATGATTTCGAACCTATTACGGGCCGAATTCATCAACCGCCACCGGTACATCAAACATTTCAGGCCCACGGCTTTGTGATCTGCTCGTTTGTACCCAGGCTTTTTGATTATCATCCGCTGGCCATTCCGGCCCCTTACAATCATTCGAATATTGATTCGGATGAAGTTTTGTATTATGCAGAAGGTGAATTCATGAGCCGCAAAGGCATAGACAGAGGTTCTTTTACCTTGCATCCCGGAGGCCTGCCTCACGGGCCACATCCCGGAACAGTAGAGAAAAGCATTGGTACAAAAGAAACGCATGAAATCGCAGTTATGGTAGACACGTTTAAGCCTCTGTTCCTAACAGAAGCAGCGTTGGAATTTGTGGATGCAGATTATCCGATGAGCTGGACGGATTACTAGTGCGTTCGCAAATATTATCAACAACGAAGCTGAAAGCCTATCAGAAAATTATGTTGATAGTTTGGATCGGCTTTCTTATTCCCATGATATACGTTGCGCTAAGCCATTCTAATTCGTTTCTATCCATATACTGGCTAATATATTGGAGCATTGGCTTTTATTTCAGCTATATAAAAAGAACGTTAAAGCTAAGAAGTATAGAATATGATGATGAAAATATTTACGTAGTTCAGAACGGTCAGGATTTTGTGATCCCGTTTTCAACTATTAAGGAAGTAAAGCTGGCATCTGTTACCGGCTTACACGTGATTTCACTCTACCGCAATGCAGGATTAGGCAAGGAAATAGGGTTTAAATCATCCCTATGGTATCCTTTTAACTTCAAAAAAATTGATGAAGAAGTTTACAAGTTACAGCGGAAAATTGATCAATCAAGAACACAACATTACGACAACCCATCGATGACCCTCCCTAGTCAAAATAGCTAATACCCCGCTTTAATCGCTTGTAAAACCTGGGTATGATCAAGAAAGAAGTAAATAAAGAATGCATTCAGGAAGATGGCAGAAAGAAAGTTCAAACGCATGGTATTAATAAAATTGGCATGAGCCAGTTCTTTTCGCGCTTTTAAATACCAGTAACCAAAGAATAAGACTACCGGAGCCATGCTTGCCAAAAAGGCAAGGGCATATTTGAGTTGATATACCTCAACAAAATACCATACAAAGCAGGCCGAAGCTAACGTAAAGGCCACTCCTGTAAAATGAAATGTACCGAGTATGCCAAGGCGCAGGCTCAAGGTGATGTCACCTCTTTTACTATCTTCTTCATGTTGATAGATCTGCGTCATGGGGTAAGACCCCCAGAGTATAGCGGAAGAGAGCAGTCCGGGAATGACCACGCCTGATTTCATTACCTGGTAAATCGTGTAGTCATTTAATCCGGCATAAGTCATTAGAAAGGTGAAAAAGCCCTGAAAAAAACCGGCTATAAACCAGCTTAAGTACGGGTATTTTTTAAGCCGTATAGACGGGTGACTATAGGCTTTAGAAACGAGCCCGTAGACAAACAACATGACGGCAAACTGCCAGTTGATAAGTAAACCAAGAACGATGGCAATGGCATCAAAAAAAAGCGCCATGTAATAAAGCCCTGGGTTGACCTTAGGTGGGTGCTTAAGTCCGCCGATGCTGCCTTCGTCCTTATCAAAGTAGCTGTTATATCCGTTACTGGCAGGATAAAGAAAAATATGTAAGGCGATTAGAACAATTACTATTCTACTTTCATTAATGTTTGGAGAAACGGCCAGTGCAAACAAAAACACCGGCAGCAAAAAAAAGGAGAAAGGAATGCGAAGATGAAGCCAGGTGGATTTTTCAAACATTATGATAAGCCTTTACACCAAGATATTAATTTTTAAGTATTATTGATTTAATGAGTTCACTTATCACTTCGATTGGAACAGCGAATCCCGAAAACAAAATTACCCAGGAGGAAGTCCACCATTTTATGACCCGGGCTCATCAGTTAAGTAATGATGAAGCTTATAAGTTAAAGACGCTTTATCGTGCCTCAGGTATAACCAGTAGATATTCAGTACTAGAGGATTATCAGCGGCAGGATAATTTTCACTTTTATGCAAATAGCCAAGATCTGGAGCCTTTTCCGTCCACCAGGTTGAGAAATCAGCTTTTTGCCGATAAGGCTCTCAAGTTGAGTTTGAAAGCGATAAGCAATTGTTTGCCGGCTGATTTTGACCTTAACCAAATAACACATTTGATTACCGTAAGTTGTACCGGGTTATACGCTCCGGGGCTCGATATTGAAATTGTATATGCTTTAGGCTTGCCAACGTCAGTGCATCGTACGGGTATCAATTTTATGGGATGTTATGCTGCCTTTAATGCCCTAAAGGTTGCTGAGGCGGCATGCTCGAATGATCATTCGGCCAAAGTATTGATTGTATGCACTGAGCTCTGCAGCATTCATTTTCAAAAGCAAAAAACGGACGATAATCTTTTGGCAAATGCGCTTTTCGGAGATGGTTCTGCGGCAGTTCTGGTGGAGTCAAATGCGGATGCAGGACTCAGAATAGCAGATGTTGCCTGCGACCTGTTGCCAAATGGTATTGAAGATATGGCATGGGAGATCGGTGATTTTGGTTTTGAAATGAAGTTATCTGCTTATGTGCCTGAAGCAATCAAGGAAGGAATCGATAAATTGTTAGACCGTTTAGGGTCAGCTGGTAATAACGGATTTCAGCATTACGCCATTCATCCCGGAGGCAAGAAAATTTTAAGCGTGGTAGAAGATAAACTGGGAATAGATAAATCGCAAAACAGCGCCGCACATGAGGTACTGCGTGAATACGGGAATATGTCCTCGCCTACCATCTTGTTCGTTTTGAAGCGCCTCATGGAGGCCATGAACGGATCAAATAGTGGGGATAGAATCTTTTCCCTGGCGTTTGGGCCAGGCCTTACCTTAGAGACCATAATTCTGGAAGTTCAGGTATGAACGCTAAGTTCAAATCACGATCCGAAGAGGTTGAACTTATGGATGACTTGAGTTCGGAGGGGCCGGTCATCGAGCAGACACTCCGTGAATTGGAAACAATTAATAGGTGGCTGGGGGGGAATTATGTCACCATAAGTGCAATTCACAAGCTTACGAGTTCCACCCAAAAGGAAACCTGGAGAATAGTAGATATAGGCTGTGGCGGAGGTGATATTTTGAAACTCATAGCTAAATGGGCCCGACGGAAGAAATTACATGTCGAACTTGTAGGTGTGGATGCTAACCCTAATGTAATAGCCTTTGCAAAAAAAAACTCCGTTGGCTTTCCGGAAATAAGCTACAAATGCACTGATATTTTCTCAAACGAATTTACGCAGCTAAAAGCCGACATAATTACAGCAACACTATTCATGCATCATTTTACGGATAGGCAACTTTCAGATTTACTACGTATGTTAAGTACACAGGCCACTACCGGTATCGCCATTAATGACTTACATCGGCACTGGTTCGCCTATCACTCAATTAACGTACTCACTGCTCTTTTTTCTAAGTCGCCAATGGTAAAGAACGATGCGGGGGTTTCAGTACTTCGTGCCTTTAGGAAGAGAGAATGGCGGCAAATTCTGGCTAAATCAGGATTAACCAATTATTTTTTGACGTGGATGTGGGCTTTTCGATGGCAGGTCATTATTCCATTGACGGTCAAGTAGTATTCTGTATTTTAAGCTAGATTTATACATGTCTAATACTGGATTAATAATAGAAGAGCGCAGTCGCGATATTGGCGATTTTCTGGTCGGCCGCCTAATCCCGTTCAGAAAGAAAAGAATGATCGGGCCGTTTATTTTTATCGATCATATGGGGCCGTCTAAAGTTGGGTCCGGAAACTACCTCGACATTGGTCAGCACCCCCACATTGGTCTTTCCACATTAACGTACTTGTTTGAAGGGCGGATTGTACATAAGGATAGCACAGGTATTGAACAGTTGATAGAGCCTGGGTCGGTAAATTGGATGACTTCCGGTAAAGGTGTAGTGCATACGGAGAGGACACCTGCGGAGCTAAGGGATGGCTCGAAGCATACTTTACATGGGTTTCAAATATGGGTGGCTCTACCTCGGGTTTTGGAAGACATTGAGCCGGGTTTTACGCATGTAGACAGTTCGGATCTACCACGATGGAGCGATCAAAAAGCAGAGTTTACACTTATAGCGGGAACAGTCTATGGCCGTACTTCACCGGTTCCCGTTCATTCGCCACTGTATATGGTTGAAGTGAAAAACAGGAGAGCATTTCATTTTGAAGCCGCAGATCAGCTCTACGGTGAGATAGGGGTCTGTATAGTGGACGGTTATGTAGAAGCCTGTGGAGATAAAATCGACAGAGGTAATTTACTCGTATCCAAGAGAACCAATGTTTGTGATCTGGTAGTAGGTGAAAATAGTCACTTGCTTATTTTTGGAGGAGAACCTTTTCCTGAAGAGCGGTATATCCATTGGAACTTTGTTTCCACTTCGAAAGAGAAAATTGAAAAAGCCAAAGAGGACTGGCAAAATAAAAAATTCAAAATGGTACCTGGGGAAACCGGATATATTCCACTCCCATCATTATAAACCTAATTAATCGATCATGAAACGAATACTACTATTCCTATTTGTTGCCATCATCTCCACGTCACTTTTTGGGCAGCGAAAAAAGAAAGCATCGACTCCGGAAAAAAAGGAGGAAATTAACCTGGCCGGCCTGAAATTCCGATCCATTGGCCCGGCCATCACTTCAGGAAGGATTAGTGACTTTGCCGTTAATCCGGAAAACCCTAAAGAATATTACGTAGCAACATCGTCTGGCGGGGTTTGGAAGACGGTTAATGCAGGGACCACCTATACACCAATTTTTGATTCGCAAGGTAGTTATTCCATAGGCTGCGTCACCATGGACCCTAATAACTCCAACGTGATATGGGTAGGTACGGGTGAGAACAATAACCAACGCAGTGTTGCCTATGGTGATGGTGTTTACAAGTCTACAGATGGAGGAGCCACTTGGGAACATATGGGCCTTAAGTCCAGTGAACATATTGGAAATATCATTGTGCATCCTGAGAATTCGCAGGTGGTTTACGTCTCCGCGATTGGTCCGCTATGGAGCAGCGGCGGCGAGCGCGGATTATATAAAACTATCGATGGGGGTAAAACATGGAAAGCCGTATTAACCATTGATGAACATACCGGTGTGAACGAGGTAATTATGGACCCCAGGAACCCTGAGTTGCTTTATGCTTCTTCCTTTCAACGCAGAAGACATGTCTTCACCTACCTGGGCGGAGGGCCGCAATCCGGTATACATAAAAGTACAGATGGCGGCGCTACGTGGACCAAGGTGAATAAAGGCCTGCCTGGTGTTGATATTGGCAGAATTGGTCTTGCGGTGGCACCGTCCAACCCAAGTATTATCTATGCCATTGTAGAGGCTGCGCAAGGAAAAGGAGGCTTTTTCAAATCTGATAACGGGGGCGCTTCGTGGTCGAAACAAGGGGGGTACACCTCTTCAGGCAATTACTACCAGGAAATCGTTGTGGACCCGTTGAATGAGCATGTGATTTATGGTATGAATACCTGGATGCAGGTTTCGCGGGATGGCGGAAAAACATTTAAAAATGTAGGAGAAGATACAAAGCATGTGGATAATCATTGTCTCTGGATCGATCCTAAAGATACACAGCACCTCGTAGCCGGTTGCGACGGAGGTATTTATGAAACTTTTGACGGAGCGGCTACCTGGCAGTTCAAGGCCAACCTGCCGGTCACACAGTTTTACAAGGTAGCGGTGGATAATGCCGAGCCTTTTTATTTTATCTATGGCGGCACCCAGGATAATTTTAGCATGGGAGGCCCTTCGAGGACCATAAGCGGCAACGGTATCGCAAACTCAGAATGGTTTATGACCCATGGTGGAGATGGTTTTGAGTCTGCCATAGATCCCGAGAATCCTAATATCGTATATGCCCAGTCTCAATATGGGTTTTTGGTACGGTACGATAAACTCAGCGGGGAAGAATTAGGAATTAAACCACAGCCGAGAAAAGGGGAAGATGCCTATCGCTGGAATTGGGACGCACCTTTGGAAGTAAGCGCTCATAAATCAAGTCGGATCTATTTTGCCGCCAATAAGTTATTTAGGAGCGACGACCGAGGCAATAGTTGGGAGGTGATCAGTGATGATCTTACCGCACAAATTAAAAGAAATGAGCTAAAAGTGATGGGCAAAATTTGGAGCATGGACGCTGTTATGAAAAACCAGTCAACATCTCCTTATGGAACGATAGTAGCCTTTTCCGAATCCCCAAAAAATGAAAGCCTGCTTTACGTAGGCACCGATGACGGCTTGATTCAGGTTACTGAAAACGGGGGAGAAAATTGGAGGAAAGTATCAAGTGTACCAGGAGTGCCGGCACGTACGTATGTAAATGAGGTTTTAGCCTCCAAGCATGATGAGAATGTAGTATATGCTGCTTTCAACAATCATAAAAACGGCGATTTCAAGCCGTATGTATATAAAAGTACGGATAAAGGAAAAACCTGGGCATCCATTACCGGTAATCTTCCGGATCGGGGCTCAGTTTATGCCATAGAGGAAGACCATATCGACCCTGATCTTCTATTTATAGGAACGGAGTTTGGGGTCTTCTATTCCGGTGATGGAGGAGGTTCGTGGGCCCAGTTGAAATCAGGCTTGCCAACCATTGCCGTGCGCGATATCGCTATTCAGCAGCGTGAAAACGATTTGGTGCTGGGAACATTCGGAAGAGGATTTTACATACTGGACGATTACTCGGCTTTACGCAGCATTACCTCTTTGAAAAACAATTCTGCCGAACTGTTGCCGGTTCGTAATGCTCTCGCTTTTGAATATAGCTACCCTTTGGGTCTTCCAAAAAAATCTTTTCAGGGAGATGATTATTATCTGGGAGATAACCTTGGTTCAGAAGCCATCTTCACGTATTACCTGAAGGACAAAATCAAGTCCAGGAAAGACCAAAGGTTGGAAAAGGAAAAAGAGACTAATGATGACCGCTACCCTTCTTATGAAGAGCTGAAAGCTGAAAAAGAAGAGGAAGATCCCTATTTATTGTTTACAATTAAGAATACTTCCGGAGCGATTGTAAGAAAGCTGACCGCTGCACCTGCGGTGGGTGTAAATAGGATACATTGGGATTTAAGAACGGCCTCTACCAGTCCAATCAACTTAAAGCCACCTGCATTTTATAATCCTTTTGGTGGAGGTGACAAAGGCACGCTTGTAGCTCCGGGAGATTACACGGTCTCTTTATCTAAACATGTAAATGGCGTTTTTTCCGAACTGGGCAAGCCCGTTACTTTTAAGGTAAAATCATTAAACAATACCGTACTGCCGGCGAAAGACCGGGGTGTACTTGAAAGCTTTCAAAAAGAAGTGAACGAGTTGGCAAGAGTGGTTGGAGGCGCTCAAAACAGCATCGGAGAGTTGAGAAATGAATTAAAACATATAAAAGAGGCTATCAATAAGAGCTTAATAGATCAGGAAGTTTTGACCGCTGCCTATACTGAATTTCGCAAAAAGTTAAATGGTGTTGCTGTCGGTATAAACGGTGATCGGGTTGCCGGTCAGTTAGACATAGATACGCCAATGTCTGTTGGTCAGCGTTTGGGATTAATTCAATATGAAATGTTCAATAGTACATCCGGGCCTACTCAAACACATATTACGGGCATAGCCATAGCGAAAGAAGAGTTTCAACCGCACCTGGAAAGCTTGAGAACCTTAATTAAAGTGGACCTGGTGAAACTTCAGCAGCAACTCGAAAGCGCCGGAGCACCTTACACGCCTAACCGTGTGATAGTCCCATAAAAATTAGCGGCATGAGGCTGTCTCAAACTAAGGATGACCTACCTTTTGAGATAGCCTCATTTTTACGATTTTATCCAGTTTACCTTATCTTCAATAGGGTTTCGCTTTCCCATTGGTCGATTTTCTGACTTTGGCGTTCCTATAAACAAAAAACCCAGTAGTTTGTCGTCTGTTTCTAAATTGAAAAACGGCTTGGCCTCTTCGTAAAAAGTAATGCCACCGGTGCTCCAATAGCAACCAATGCCTCTCTCAGAAGCTGTTAGCCACATATTTTGAACCGCGGCGGACACGGCGCACACCTCCTCAACTTCAGGTACCACCTCGTGGCGCTTCATACCAATAGCTATGATATGTGAGCATTCCAACGGTTTAGCTAATAGCTTCTGAAATGTTGCTTCATTGAAATTACCCTTGTTTTCAGCACGTTGCTTATATAGGTTGGCTTGAAAGTCGGCTAATTTTTTCAGGCCGTTTCCTTTAAATATGGTGAATCGCCATGGTTCTGTCAGCTTATGCGTAGGAGCCCAATTGGCATTTTCTAACATGCTTTCAATGACTGAATCATCGACTTCCTCGCCTGAGAACATACTGGTATAAACTGACCTTCTATTGCGTATGATTTGATCTACTTTCTCCATTCTTAGAACCTTAATTGTTAACTTTCACAGAATTCCAAAACTAAAACAATGCGATATCTTTTAACGCTGGTTGTTATATTCTTTCCTGCTATTTTATTCGCCCAATGGCAGCAGACGGTTTTTGAAAAATCAGGCGGGACATCAACGTCTACCTACGAGCAAGCGATTGATTTTTACACGTACCTGGCTGAAACTTCCGAGTATATCCGGATAAAAGAAATGGGATCCACTGACTCGGGATTTCCGCTGCATCTCGTCACTCTGGACTTAAATAAGCGGTTCAATTTTGAGGAATCACGCAAAGCAGGTAAATCAATCATTCTTATAAATAACGGGATTCACCCCGGCGAACCTGACGGTATTGAGGCTAGTATGATGCTCTTGAGGGATTATGCTTTCAGTGAAGAGAAGCAAGAAACTTTAAAGAATATCGTGGTAGCGGTCGTTCCTGTATATAATATTGGTGGGGCCTTAAATAGAAATACATCGTCCCGAGCCAACCAGAACGGCCCGGATGAGTACGGGTTCAGAGGGAATGCCAGAAATTATGATCTTAACCGGGATTTTATAAAAGCGGATACCAGAAATACAAAATCATTTTATGAGCTTTTCCATTTAGTAAAGCCCGATGTATTTGTAGATACGCATGTAAGCAACGGCGCAGACTATCAATATGTGATTACACACCTGGCCACTCAGCATAATAAAATGGGTGGAGAAATGGGGGCATTTATTGAGGAAACATTTACTCCGGAGCTGGAGTCAAAAATGAAACAAAAGGGAAATGAGATCACCCCGTATGTAAACGTATTTAACACAACACCAGATGCGGACGGATTTTCACAATTTCTTGATAACCCAAGGTATTCAACGGGTTACACTACACTATTTAATACTCTCGGTTTTATGATAGAAACTCATATGCTAAAGCCATTTCAAATGCGTGTTAAATCCAGTTATCAGTTTTTGGAAAGCGTATTGGAGTTAACTGATAGGTATGGAACAAGGATCAGAGAAATAAAAATTAACCAAGGTAAAAGTTTGAAACCGGGTGACAAATATGCTGTGAAGTGGCGGCTGAGTAAGGCCAAATTCAAGGAGATTACATTTAAAGGGTACGTTGGTGAAACAATACCAAGTAAAGTGACTGGTCAGTCACGATTACTATATGGCAAAAACAAGCCTTTTGAAAAGGTAATACCTTACTATAATAATTTTGTACCGCAAGCGGAAGTTACGGTGCCGAAGGCTTATGTTATCCCGAAAGGATGGCATAAGGTTATTGACCGTTTGAAGTGGAACAACGTTACTATGTCAGAGCTTGATAGTGATACAATAATGTTGGTGGAGACTTATCGCATTGATAATTATAAGACTTCTTCTTCTCCGTATGAAGGGCACTATCCACATCGCTCGGTGGATGTAAGTGCATCACTAGAGACCGTTTCTTTTAACAAGGGAGATTTTCTTATTCCCATTGATCAGGAAAATGCCAGGTATATTGTAGAAGTTTTGGAACCAACGGCTACCGATTCTTTTTTCACCTGGAATTTCTTTGATACTATCCTTCAGCAAAAGGAGCATTTTTCACCGTATGTTTTCGAAGATGTGGCTTGGCAACTTTTACAACGAAATGATTCATTGAAAATGGAATTTGAAGCTAAGAAGAAAGTAAATAGCGAGTTTGCTAACGATTGGTATTCACAATTGGACTTTATTTACAAGCATTCTGACTACTATGAAAAAGCGCATCTTACTTATCCGGTATATCGGATTGTTGAATAATAGGTAAAAAACAAAATGCCCTTCAAAGAACCTGGCTCTGAAGGGCAAATCGTTGTCTATAGTTGGCTTTATATTGTAAGTATACGCACATTTGATCGGTGCGATTCATTGAATACGTCCGACAGCTTATTAAGCAGTTGAACTGCTATAATTAGGGGTGAAGTACATCTTTTTACCGGCTGCTTCGCTGTTACGCACAACTGACTCAGAAGAAGATTCTGATGGATCAAAAACAAAATGCCCCTCAAAGAACCTGGCTCTGAGGGGCAAATCGTTGTCTATAGTTGGCTTTATGATTCAAGAATACGAACTATCCCGCTACTTGCCATCCTTGATACGATTGATCACATCATTGACCGACAGATGACGGATTAATCAGTTGAATGAGAATGGACTTGATTAAACATCGACTGATTTTCGGTGTTGATTTAACATGAAAGCAGCGTTAATTTTTCCACATCAACTGTATAGGGATAATCCGGCGCTTAACAGGGTAGATCGCGTAGTTTTGGTTGAAGATCACCTGTATTTTACCCAATACAAATTTCACAAGGCCAAGCTGGTGCTGCATCGGGCTTCCATGAAGTTCTACCAAAGCTATCTGACTGGAAAAGGCTATACAACGGATTATATCCCATTTAATGCACATAAGAACTTAGATGAAATCTTCAATTCAATAAGTAAAGGCCGTGTAAAAGGTATTGTTTATACTGACACTACGGATGACTGGCTTGAGAAGCGAATTCTAGAGGGCGCCAGATCAAATAGCATGGATATTGACCAACTTGATACTCCGGGGTTTCTCACATCGCGAGAAGAGTTAAAAAGTAGCCTCGAGAAGAAGAAAAGTGGTTACTTCATGGCTTCCTTTTACCAACGGCAGCGATCGAGAATGGATATTTTGATGGCTGAAGACGGGCAACCTGTTGGGGGCAAGTGGAGCTTTGACGGTGAGAACAGAAAGAAGCTTCCTAAAAACCTGAATGTACCTGCCATACATCGCCCGGCAGAAAATAAATATGTGACAGAAGCCAAGGCTTATGTAAACCACCACTTTCCCAATAACTACGGCGCCACAAATGATGGTTTTATCTATCCTGTTACATTTGATGAAGCGGACGAGTGGCTGGTAGATTTTTTGACTAAAAGGATGTCTTTATTTGGTGATTATGAGGATGCTTTTGTTAAAGATCAAAATTTCTTATTCCATAGCTTGCTTACGGCGCCACTAAATATTGGCTTACTTACACCACAGCAGATTCTGGATAAAACTTTCGAATTACATAAGCAATATAACTTCCCTCTGAATAGCCTTGAAGGCTTCGTTAGGCAGATTATAGGTTGGCGTGAGTTCATGCGTGGTATTTATCTGTTTGAAGGAGGCTTTGAACGCACCAATAATCACTGGAAACATGCTCGGAAAGTGCCGGAATCTTTTTGGACAGGAGATACCGGAATTGAACCTGTGGATAACGTAATTAAAAAAGTACTGAAATTTGGCTATACGCATCACATTGAGCGGTTGATGGTGATGGGAAATTTTATGCTGCTCTGCGAATTTGATCCTGATGATATTTATCAATGGTTCATGGAAATGTACATAGATGCTTACGATTGGGTGATGGTACCGAACGTTTACGGAATGACCCAATATGCCGATGGGGGGCTGATTACGACTAAGCCTTATATTTCCGGCTCGAACTACATCAAAAAAATGAGTGACTTTGGCAAAGGCGAATGGGCCGAGGTATGGGATGCCCTTTACTGGCGATTTATTCACATTCACAAAGACGAGTTTGTCAAAAACCAACGCATGAGTATGATGGTGCGGTTGGTTGAAAAAATGGGCAACGAGAAGTTACATACACACTTGGACAAAGCAGAACGTTTTTTGTCACTTTGCTAAATTATCAGGTATTAGTTCTTTTTAATAAGCCTTACTCTTAAGAAAGAATTAGAGGTTAGCTGTTTAGAAAGAACAAATTCATTTTTAGAGAAAGACTCTACAAGAAAGGCCGTACTTAGAACATCTTCATTGGATTCATAAATAAAAGATATGTGATTATCAATAGTTCTCCATAAGAAGTCTTGTACCGCAGTAGCTTCGAACCGGGCGGTGAAAGCCTCACTGGTTGTTGTTCCATTACTGACAGGCTCTTCTGGCACCTCTACGAATATAATTATTCCATCCGCTTGATCTGAACCATTGACCATTCTGAAGACATCCCAACCTCCGATAATGCATTCATCTATGGTGGAGCAAGCTGTCATTTCAACACCATCATCATCATCGCATGAGCCAAGAAGGCCCAATAGGAATATCAGTACTATATAAGTTGCGTTTGAAGTCTTCATAAGATAAATGCCTAAATTAGCAGGGCTGTAAATTACGTCAGAATCTAATGGTTAACTGAACGATTGAACTATGAAAAATCACTTTAAAGATCTAATAAGATTTAACGATTGGGCCAATCAGCGGATGTTAATTACGCTCGAGGAAAATGAGGTTAGCGACGACAATGTATTAACGTTATTCAGCCATATTATCAGTAATCAGATCGTTTGGTTAAATCGTATCAAAGATCTGCCTACTTCACCCTTTCCCTTGTGGGAGAAATATAAGCTTCGGGAATTGAGAACCATGACGATGGAAAGCTCTACCAATTGGTCTAACTATCTTGAGGAACACCAATTTCAAACTTTTGAGGAGATGATTTTTTACAAGAACTCAAAAGAAAAAAGATATGAAAGCACCATAAGGGAGATCATTACGCATGTCCTGGAAAATAGTACGTACCACAGAGGTCAGCTTGCGTTATCCATGAAGAAGTTGAATATTGAACCTCCATGCACCGATTATATACAATATGCCCGACTTCGGTAATGTAAATAGGTTAAGCGCTTAATCGGTCTGGTCGATTTATTGATTCTTAGCTTAGCGTAAACGATATTATGATTTAACAAGAATAATAATTTGATATGTCTTTACTTAAAAGTTATGCCGTCATTGGATAAGGCAATCTTGAAAATATGGGTATTCAACCACCAAAAACAGATTCCATAACTTATATACGTTTTCCTTAGCATGAGATTCGTTATAACCTGGCTAATTATTTTGTCCGTCTTTGTTCCAAAAAAACTATTTACACAGGATTTAGCTGGTATAACGGTGGCTCAAATAGTAAATATTCTATCTGCAAAGAATCAGAATAAAAAATATATTCCACTATATTCTGTTGCGGGACATGTTATTACTAAGCAAGGTAAGAAAGAGTCGTTCGAGCATATTAAAATTTTAAATAAGGCAATATTTAGCTATCCGGATAGCTCGCAATTGTATGTGGCGCGCGGGAAAGAGCGCATGTGGCTCACTATTTATAGCGACGCACTTGATGATTTTGAAAAAGCTGGAGACTTGGGATCAAATAATGACAGCCTAAATCTTCTGCTGGGTAAAGTCCATCTATTTCTAGGCCATAGAAAGTCAGCATTGGTTTTTTTAGACAGATACATAAAAGTGAATCCAGACAAGACTGCAGGGCTGTTTTGGAAAGCTATTGTTTACATGTATCATCAAAAGTCTAGATTTCATTCTATAAAAGAGAGATATTTAGAATCAATACCAGCGTTCACAAAGGTCCTGGACATTGATGACTCACATTCGGCTTCTTTGCTACTACGTGGGTTTGCTTACTTTTATCTCCAAGATTATGAAAAGGCATTATTAGATTTTAAAAAGCTGAAGGACGTCAAACCGGAAGACCATAGGGCAGATTTATTTCTTGGTAATACTTATTTTGAGTTAGGTGAGCTTGAAAAGGCCTGTACATATTATTCTATTTTAAAAGATTCTGGTGAGAAAGGTTTAAACAAGATGGTTGAAAAATCTTGCTTGAAATAAGTAGTGTATTTCTAATCTTAATATTACCCAGATAACTACCTTTAAAGGCATGAGTACACCTTCTAAAAAACTGTTCCTACTCGATGCTTATGCATTAATCTATCGAGCACATTTTGCCTTCAGTCAAAACCCCAGAATTAGCTCCAAAGGCATAAATACCGGGGTAATGTTCGGATTTACCAATACGCTGTTAGAAGTACTGCAAAAGCAGCAACCCACCCATATAGCTGTTGCATTTGATACGTCAGCGCCAACCTTTCGTCATGAGCAGTTTAAAGAATATAAAGCCAATAGGGAGGAAACCCCTGAAGATATTAAGATTGGCATTCCTATTGTCAAAGACATTTTGAGAGGGTTCAATATTCCAATTCTGGAATTGGACGGCTATGAAGCCGATGACATCATCGGAACCTTGGCAAAAAAGGCTGCCAGGAATGGGTTTGAGGTTTACATGATGACGCCTGATAAAGATTTTGGTCAGCTTGTAGAGGACCATATTTTCCTTTATAAGCCTGCTTACATGGGCAATGCGGTGGATGTGATGGGTATTCCTGAGGTATTGGCGAAGTGGGATATTGAACGTGTGGATCAGGTAATAGATATGCTCGGCCTTCAGGGTGATAGTGTAGATAATATTCCCGGAATTCCAGGTATTGGCCCAAAAACGGCCTCAAAGCTATTAAAAGAGTTTGGTAGTGTGGAAGGCATTGTGGCGAACGTTGACAAGCTCAAGGGAGCACAGCAAAAAAAGATACAGGAATTTGGCCAGCAGGGTGTTCTTTCCAAAGAATTAGCCACGATCAATGTGGAGGTTCCCATTGAGTTTAATGAAGACAGCCTTGCCTATGATGGGCCGGATGAGGAAAAGCTGACTCCCATCTTTGATGAGCTCGAATTCAAAACCATTATGAAACGGGTGTTTAATCAAGATCTGGGTACCTCGACCAATTCTACCGGCCAGTTAGATATGTTTAGCCAGGCCAGTAAGGAAGCCATTGAACTGGAAGAGGGACCACAGAAGGTGCATGATACTATTGAATCTACTCAACACAACTATCAGTTACTAACTGAAGAGAGTGAAATTAAGGGCCTTGTAAAAGAGCTAAATCGGCAAAAGGAGTTTTGTTTCGATACAGAAACAACAGGTATCGATGCGGTTGAGGCGAAGGTAGTTGGGGTAGCTATTTCTTATGAAAAGGGGAACGCATTTTATATTCCTATTTCTTTAGAGATGGATAAAGCCAGGGTAATCATGAGTATCTTGTCTGAAGCCTTGGAAAATCCTGCGACTTTGAAGATTGGGCAAAATATTAAATACGACATTCTTGTCCTGAAAAAATATGGGGTACATGTAGCCGGCTCTATATTCGATACAATGTTGGCTCACTATATTATAGAGCCTGAAACTAAACATAGTATGGACGTGCTTGCCGAGCAGTATCTGCACTATTCTCCTGTATCCATAGAGAAAGTCCTTGGCCCCAAAGGTAAAAATCAAAAGAATATGGCGGATTTAGAGCCTTCTGAAGTTAAGGACTATGCGTGTGAAGATGCCGACATTACACTTCAACTGAAGCAAAAAATAGCAGCAGAAATTGATAAAGAAGGTTTTGCCAAATTATTAAATGAAATAGAACTGCCGCTGGTAAATGTGCTGGCGCAGATGGAATTTGAAGGCGTTAAAATAGATGAGGAGGCGCTGGCCTCTATGTCCAAAGAGCTTCAGGAGGAAAGTCTGAAAGCGCAGGAGGAAATATTTAAAATAGCCGGGCATGAGTTCAACATTGCTTCTCCAAAGCAACTTGGCGAAGTACTTTTTGATGAATTGAAGCTGGTGGATAAACCAAAAAAGACAAAAACCGGGCAGTATGCCACAGGCGAGGAGATCTTGAGTAAGCTGGCCAATCAGCATGAAATTGCGGCTAAGATTTTAGAATTCAGGGAGTATCAGAAGCTAAAATCCACCTACGTAGACGCGCTGCCAAAAATGGTAAGCCCGGCAGATAACCGAATTCATACAGATTATAACCAAGCCGTAGCTGCCACAGGTAGATTAAGTTCAAATAACCCGAACCTGCAAAATATACCCATACGAACTCCAAAAGGTCGCGAAATACGAAAGGCCTTTGTACCTGTGGATGACGATCATGTACTCCTGTCTGCTGACTACTCTCAAATAGAACTTCGTCTGGCGGCATCTTTTGCTAAGGATGAACCCATGATAGATGCCTTTAAAAATGGCCGGGATATTCACGCCACTACTGCCGCGAAGGTTTTCAAAGTACCTTTGGAGGAAGTAGATCCTAACATGCGCAGAAAGGCGAAGGAAGTAAACTTTGGCATTATCTATGGAATTTCGGCTTTTGGACTTTCTCAAAATTTGAATATTCCTCGTTCAGAAGCGGCCGATATCATTCAAGCGTATTTTGAAGAATTTCCCGGCATCAAAAGATACATGGATGAATCTATACAAAAGGCTAAGGAAAAGGAGTACGTGGAAACAATAATGGGCAGAAGACGCTACCTGCGCGACATCAATTCAAGAAATGCTACTATGCGTGGGTATGCGGAACGTAATGCCATCAACGCACCCATTCAGGGGAGCGCCGCCGATATCATAAAAATAGCCATGGTCAATATCCACAATTGGCTTCAAGCAGAAAAGCTTAAATCAAAAATGATCATGCAGGTGCACGATGAATTGGTTTTTGAAGTGCCAAAAGGAGAATTAGAAACAATGAAGGAAAACGTGGTGAAATTAATGATGTCTGCGGTTGATTTGGAGGTACCTATGGAAGTGGAGGCGGGCACTGGTGAAAACTGGTTGAAAGCGCATTAATGTTCTTAAAGGGATTTGTGTGTATTTTAATAATTGCAATATTTTGCCCTAGTTTTTGCCAGACCGAAAACAATGACATGGTTAGGGCCCAACCACTCGATCTTAACCAGGTAGTATCTTCTAAAACGCATGGTAATACCATCGAATATGCTTGTATAAACCCAGCGTTGACGGGTAAGTGCATCAAATATCACAATGATCAATGGTATACTTTCGTAGCGGATTCAAGTAATCTATTTGTAAATATGAGTGGCCAATCCTGTCGTGATTTGCGAGGTGTGCAGCTGGTCATTTTCTCAGGTGAATTGTGTCAACCAGAAACCTATAATCTCATCGATTGCATTTCATTAGCTACGCAGGACGACATTTATATAGAGTTAAAGGGGTTAACTATTGGAAAGAGCTATTGGCTTAACGTCGATGGTTATCTTCATGACTTCTGCACGTATGATCTTGAAGTGGGCCACTTACCTAAAGGCTTCTCTACGGAAAGGGTGGATCTTTTAGAGGAGGTATCTTTTGTAGAGGATGAAAATCAAATCACCTTAAGCTGGAAACTGCCGGACTCGCTGGCCCATCTCTACTCAGAAACTCAGGTTTTCAGAAGATCGAAAACTCAATTTAAACATGAACATATCGCGGATGTCCCA
>JBCDHA010000001.1:0-47501 GCA_038750705.1 Bacteroidota bacterium | reverse complement strand
GACCTTGGTACCATTTCAAATTTCTCAGCGCTTTCATATTCTGGTGACTTTGATTTAAATGGGAATTGGCATTCCTTAAAGAAGAATGGATCGTCCTGGGTGGCGAACCTAATTGACGTTAGTATTCAGCCACCTAGTGCTCAAGAATTTACCTTAACGGAGTTAGGTGGCGTTGCGGCGGCTGTAAAAACTAACGATATAGCCTATAACGTAGTAACAGGTAAATTTTATGGTATGCACGATGGTTTGATCATGGAATTTGATCATATAAATCATACGGTACGTGCCATAGCGGATTATTCACTCGAATCGGAATCAGGCGGTTACGGGGCGGTATGGGCTGATGAATCAGGCAAAATGTATTTTTTCAACAACAACACAGGTAATATTTATAGGGCCGTTTTTGAGTCAGACGGTTCGATTTCCGAATATGGTTTCATTTCCACTTCTGCGCCGAACGGAGGAAATGATGGTATGAGCTGCCCATCGGCAGCAACTCCCGTGTTTCCCGAGATTTGCGATAATGGGATTGATGATGATGGCGATGGACTTACGGATTGTGACGACCCTGATTGCACAGCTAGCGAGAGTTGTGGAGTTAGCGGAGTGCTGTATAGTTCAACTTTTGGCTGTGAAGGTAGCATAGTCACCTATCATGCATTTTTCACGAATAATTCCAGCCAGCCAAATACCCTTGAGGTGACAGAAGTATTGCCGCAAGGTTTTGTATTTCTGCAGGACACCATTGAATTTGATGCAGGAGGATCTTCGGACTTTAGCCTTCAACCGGTTGAAGGAGATACAGATGTTATCACATGGGGTAATTTAACGCTGGAAGGCGGTGAAACAGTAAGGATTTCTTACGACCTGTTGCTTGGTGATGCAATAATTTCTGGTAATCAATATAATAACATTAGTGTTGAACTAACTACACCTGGAACATTAGTTTATCCGTCTACACTTTCTGAAGCCATTGCTGTTGGGCAATGTCCTACGCCAAATAGTTATAGCTGTGAACCGGCGTTCTATCAAGTGTACAAGAAGAAAGGTAAAAATCAACCTAACGTTTATGGCAAATTAAATCCTATTACAGGAGATTATGATGCAATAGCCATAGCATCCGATTTTGCTAACGGCTTAGGTTTTGATATTAACACCGGACTGGTTTATGGTGCTTCGGGTAAAAGATTTATTCAGCTGGATGCGGATGGAGTGGTCATTGATCAAGGTATATCATTTTCTAAAAATGTATATCGGGGAGATATTAACAATGATAGCGAATGGTACGGTGTTGTAGGCGGTGATATGGTCAAAATAGATGTAAGTGGAACTCCGTCAGTTCTAGCTACTTATTCAGGGCAAGGCTTGAAAGGTTGGGATTTGGCTTTTCACTCAGACGGACATTTTTATTCTCTGCATAATCAAGCGCTAGAACAGTTTAATACAACTACCAATACAAAAACCACTTTGGGTGCCATTACAGGAGTTGTTGGCATAAGTGGGGGTTATGGTGCCCAGTGGGGTGGTTCGGATGGATACTTATACGCTTCTCATAATGCTACCGGTAAAATTTTGAGAATTGATGTGGCAACACTGGAGGCAAGAGTGGTGTCACATTCTACCGCTGAATTAAGTAAAAACGATGGGTTTTCCTGCCCAACGGAAATACCTGTAATCTATGAGTTCGACTATGGTGATAATAGTGCCTTTCCACAAAGCAGGGTACTGTCTTATCGTCAGGATCTAAGTAACGATAATGTTCCTGATTTTAGTAAATTCTGGCTTGGTAATACGGTGAATTTCGATAACTCAGACCCTTCAAACGCTCAGGCTGATGGAGATTTAGATGACGGGTTTACGTTATCTACAGAAATAGCCGAGGGTGAAGTTTCTGCGATTATTGGACTCAATGCTAATATGGAAGGCCTTGCACATTATATGCTGGGAATTGACTGGGACGATAATGGTTCTTTTGACGATGTCATCATTGATTCGGAGTATCTGACCGGAAGCAAAACCGTGATTAGACAAATTAATGTACCAGGCGGTTTTTCAGGTGGTAATGTGAATATCAGGCTTATAATCGCTGAATCTAACCTTGCGTCCGATCAGTTGTCAGGTGATATTATGGTATTGGGAGAAGTAGAAGATTATCGATACAATTTGACTACCGTATGTGATGGTGAGAATTGCGAAGTAACTACCGGCAATAATGGAGGCCTGGAAAGTAATGGTTCATTGGCCCGTGCCGTTGCAAAGCGTAATTATGGCAGAGTGAAGACTAATAGCAAGATGCACATTAAAGGTTTTCAACCTACATTATCTTTTTATAAAACTACCAAGGCCAATAGAACCAGTGGAAAGAGTAGTTATTTTCCTTCCAGTGGCCTTACAGGCAATGAAAGTGTTACCGTATCAAGTCCGGAAGACTTAATCGGAATAACCAATGCGGTTGATCTCTTTGCTGTAGATTATTACTTAAATGAAAAGAGGGTAGCTGCCTCATTACTTCTCGAAACCAACAATGAAGTATATGATCATTCAAAAAATGTTTGTGACCGTCTTAATGGAAAATCCATAGAAGAAACTAAGGTGATGAATCTGGACGGGATACAGGTAATATTTGCAAAAATTAAAGATGAGTATGGTGCAGTGGAATATTCCTCGTGGTTTTCCGTAAAAGATTTGGATGATCAATACGAGGTGTACAGTCGATGGAATGTAGATAATTACCCAACTGGAAATTATTTGAACTTTCAGGCGTGGGGTTCAACACCCGGACAAGTATTCTTCATATTGAAGCACGTTCTGGAGCAGTTGAAAAGCGATAAAGACATCGTTTCAAATACTGAGTCCGAAGCCCTGCCAGAGGTGATCGTAAAAAAAGGCAGATACGAAAGCGGAGCTTTGATCATGACCATCATGAATACATCAGGTCATACTGAGGCTGAGATAGAGGTGAGTTCAAGGAATACTGAACAGGAGTCTTTTTTGAAAAAGACGTATACAATTTCATTAAATGGAAATTCTGAACAAGAGATCTTACTCGAAACAGGACACCTTTTCGATGCAGGATTATCAGTAAGGTCCTCAGACAATGCGGCTTACGATGCTCTCTATCTGGCGGACGGAGCATGGGGTACCGATTTTAATTCAAAGCTGTCAACAGTAAGTCATTTCCAAGTTACAGAAGTTCAGGAAATAGCTTCGCCCGACTCGTATCTGGTTGAAAGGGACTTTAGTATTTCGGGAGCTAGTTCGGATGTTGTTAACGTATTTAGAAATTTAAAGGCAGGGGAGGGCACGTTGGTATGTAGTGAGTTTTCAACTATGAGTTTTGATATTGAAAACGACCGGCCTTTGGAGATCGTACTTGTAGAGAAAGGTCTTGTGGAGTGGAATAATAGGTTGAAATATATTATACCCGTTCATACTGAGAAATCAACTGTCATATTAAGATTGGAGGACTTTAAAGGTTCTCGTATCACGGAAAATCTGGAATTAAAATCAATAGTTTTCTCATTTATTAGCCAGGTCGAAAACAAAGAGGACTTTAATTTTTCAGCTTCTAAAATTAAATTCGGTAACGAAAGAATACTTTCGGTAAGAAGTGAAAATGAAAACCAAGTAAATCAGGGACTTACAGTATACCCTAATCCAGTGAAAGAGCGTATGAACATCGTCTTTGAATCAGAAATAAATGGCAACTACCAATTGACCATTCAAGATTTGACTGGAAAGATAGTGGTATCAGAACAAAGACAGGCTTACGAAGGTGAGCAAAAGATTGGTCTCGATCTTTCATTGGAAGGTGGGTTTTATGTTGTTACAGTTGTGTTGTCTTCCGGAGAAAGATTAACCAACAAAGTGATCGTCAACTAATTAATAAGATTTGATTTTAACCTTAATTACTTGCCCCACTTCAGGTGGGGCTTTAATACATTGTATTTGGATTAGCCGATTTGTCCGGTATCTGCTGAATAGCATCCCAGTGCTCTACGATCTTGCTGTTCTCATCAAACCTGAAAAAATCCATGGTTACATATTGGTCATTACCTGGCCAGGTTTGGTGTGTATGTAACGCCACCAGGTTTCCTTCAGCTATACAGCGCACAAATTCAATGGATTTGTCAGGGTATTCCATTTGCATGCGTTCAAAGTAGTCGATAAAACCTTGGGTGCCATCCGCTACATCAGGGTTATGTTGTATATAATCATCACCTATATACTTGTCAACGGCTCCTTTTGGATTGCCTTCATAGGCCGCTTTATAAAAGGCGATGGCGTTTTTCTTGTTTTGTTCTAAGTTCATGATACTTTTCTCATTTACGATTAATTTAAGGTTATCTCGCTTGATAAAGAGACAAACTTCCTTGGCGTTTCCATCCGCTTTGAGACTGAATAACCGGGAACATCAGTATCGTTGATAAGAATCAACAGGTTAAATGCATCACTTATTTCAGGGTTGGTACCAAAATGTGCCCAATCTATTTTGAATTCAATGGTTGTACTACCTTCTTCGTTTAAACTACTTTTTATAGTTGGTGGTGGTCTGTTTACTTTACTTTTCTTTTCTAATAACTGGTGCCATTGAAGACCATTCGGAGCAAGCCAACAGCTATAATTCAGGTCTTCTGCACGTAATTGTATTTTCAGATTGTCATATAAATACATAGCATCCATTCGTCTTCCGGAGGCCGACCTAATAATTGAGGAGTCTTGCGGAATGAATTTAGTATCTATAATATCATCTTTCCATTCTATGCAGAAATACAGGCCATCATTACTCCATGCTATTTTGACCCCTCCGGATAGGTCACCATCGCCAATATTTCCGCTTACCTGCCAGCTGGAATCAGAATCAGTTATAAATCTGTATTCGCGAACGCCATCCCAGTCATTGCTTTTTCCGTCAATTTCAATTCCTGCTTGAAAAGGGATCGACATTTTTTGTGCCATATTCTTAGTTGATATTGCCGCCATTGTTACCAACAGAATTTTACAAAGCCCATTCATTTCCTTTGGTCAGTTTTCATTAGTGTTAGTCTCTTATCGAATAAGTTAACGGAAATCTATCATCTGTGATCTTCACCACAAGGTAATAAATTGGTATGCAAAGGAGAAATGATTATATGGTATCTCTAAAAATGGAGATACCGAAGCTTATCCTCTTTAATGTATGCTGCATTGTCTTTCCAATTTACCTTTACCCATACATCTTTTTTTGAAGAATAAGAAAGTCTGTGCCCTTTGTCGAGGATGTCAACAACTTCTGAGCCAGCCGATGGTCCACTCATCAAGTAAGTATCAGAAGAAATGATTATAGCACGATTATATTCACGGCCAAAGTTGAGTGTGTAAAAAAGACCGGCCAGTACGATCACCATGATGATAGCCGGGAAAGCCGGAGACTGCTTCAACTGTACCTTTAGTCGATAAACCAGCGCTAACATCAATATTGAGAGCGCCAGTAAGCCATAAACAATAAAGTTATAGTACTTGTAAAAATTAGTTAAGAAGAAATCGTAATCCGTGAAGGCATAGCCTTCAAGACCTCTTTTACCTGCCATTTCCTCCATTTTTTGAAGTACTCTTCTGTCAGAAGTTTTTAGATAGTACGTATTTAAATAGTACAAGGCACCGCTGTAATCGCCGAGACCTTCACGAATGAAGGCCATTTTTAACAGCATAGCAGGGCTGGAATTTTTTTCAGCTTCCAGCAGGTAATCATAGATTTCGAATGACTCTGTATATTTCTTGACTTCAAAAAGTGAATCCGCGTGCTCCAGCTTCTGAAGGGAGGTAGATTGCCCTGAGCAAAGGAGAGGGCATATAAAGAATGAAAGTAGGGTCAGCGCTTTTTGCATTGCGTGCAAATATAGTAGGTTGGATGGATTTATAAGAAGGAGCGATTGACTGATTATTTAAGTGGTTATAAGTTGAGATAAAAAGTTTTTTTATGTGGTTGTTTTGGTTTTTCTAATAGGCCTGCTACATTTGCAACTCTGTTAAAAACAGCCCCTTTAGAAAGGGCTTTTTTATGGCAAGATCCGATAGCTCAGCTGGTAGAGCATCTCCCTTTTAAGGAGAGGGTCCTGGGTTCGAGCCCCAGTCGGATCACGTTGAAACCCAGGCAGAAAGTCTGGGTTTTTTCGTTTACACCCAGCAGGACGATAAGTTATCCGGATCAATTGCAGTGAGCATTGGGAAGGCCGTGGCCGTCCGTAAAGTAGTAGGAGTGAGTGTGGTAAGTATTATTGCTTTGGTTTCAAGGGATTTTTTGAAACTGGTTTTATTAAGGACGCTCATGGCTGCTCCCGTTGTATATTATGCCATGAATACCCTGCTTTCAGGGTTTGCTTATAATGTCGGATTTCAGTAAGTCGTTTTTGGTTAGCTACTTTGGCTGGGGTGCTGGCAGCCTTTTTAACGATAAGTTATCACGCCTTAAAAGTGGCTACTACGAATTCAGTTCGTTCGTTGCGAGAGCAATGAGTTCTGTGAGAAAAGTTAAGCAAACTCTTAACCATATTGTTAGGATGTTTAAGTACGTCATCAACCGGGCTCTTAATTAGGTCATAACCGAATAACTCGAAAAAAGACAGATCTGCGAAAGAATGAGTTTTGATTGACTACAGTCTGGCTTTTTTCTACTTTTGCCACCCGAAATAGTAAGTTAGAAATTACACGTTTTTACTAAGGCCCCGTAGTTCAATGGATAGAATAGAAGTTTCCTAAACGTTGATTTTACCCATCTATTTGAACACCTATCTCTAAAAACCCCTTTAAATCGCTAAATTCGGCCATCTCTTTGGAGCGATTGTTGACATAAATTCAATATTCGTGAATTCTGTTCACTAATTGTTCACTAATTTTTGACCTTTACAGTATGAACGTAAGCATCAATTTTGAATGTCGACCGGGATACGTTTCGAAAAACGGAACAATACCTCTTACGCTAAGGGTTACCTTAAACCGTAAGAACAACTATTTAAATCTTGGTAGAAAGATCAGTGTCGATCAATATGATTCCAAGCTCAAAAGGATCAAACCTGGCACTAAAGGATATACACAGATCAATTCATTCATTAGAAGACAGGAAGTAAAAGTCGACAACATCATTGATGAGCTGGAGAGAACTGATCAGGCCATTACGTTCAAAAAGATCAAGGACGTTTACAGAGGGATTACGGGTAAAATTCAAACCAATGATTTTTACGAGTATGTCGAAGGCGAACTAGAAAGAGAAAAGGAAGAGACTCAGATTAAGGAATCAACACTCAAGGGATACAGAAATCAAATCGATATTCTCAAAGGCTTTCAAAGCAAACTTACGATTCATGAAATTGACGAGGAATTCTTAGGAAAGCTCAAAAAGTACCTGATACCAAAGTATGCGGCAAACACGCAATACCATGTATTCTCCTTTCTGAGAAAATACACTTTAAGGTTACATAAATCTGGAGAGATCAAGAAATACCCATTCACCAACTTTACCGTTGGTCAACCTCAGCTGGTCGATGTTACCTACCTAGAGCCGGAAGAAATTACGAAGCTTCATGACCTCTATGATAGCAAGGAACTCCTTAAATACATCAAAAAGGCAACAAGCAAACATGCTCAAGATTTTCATATTGGAGCGCGATATCAAAGTACGCTACAACAGGCCTTAGTTGCTTGCTATTGTGGGCTTAGACATTCTGATATTAAAACCCTGCGGAAAGAACATATTCAAAATGGGTACATCGTCAAGCAAATGGAAAAAGACCGGTTGGGGAAAAAGAAAACGGTAAGAATACCGATGAAATCACGACTGTTATCGTTATTAAACCTTGACGGAAAGTCTGATTTGCTTTTTGAACAGCCAGTCCAGGAAAACGGAACGACTAATAATTATCTGAAAGAGATATTAAAAATTGCTGAAATAGATAAGCATGTAACGTTTCACGGCTTCAGGCACACTTTTGCAATCAATTCTTTGTTACTAGGATTGAAGATTGAGGTTATTAGTGATATTTTGGGTCACTCGGAATTAACCACGACTCAACGCTATGCCAGAGTTGTAGATAGATTGAGAGAGAAGGAAATGGACAAATGGGATAATTTCAATGATCATGGCACTTTGGACAAACAACGTAAAGAACTCATTGATAAAGTTCAGCAGTTGGATGAATCGCAAATCGAAGTTATGCTCGGGCAGATCAATAAACTGATCAACGATAAGTAGAACGTAAATTAAGAATGGATGAAAGCAAATACTCTCTACATAAAAAACATGGTTTGTCCTCGCTGCATTGATACAGTAAAGGACATCCTTGATGAACTGGAAATCAAAACATCTTCCATTGAATTGGGAGAAGTGAATACTCCCTCTCAGATTACCAGTGATCAGAAAACGCGGCTGGAGGAGCTACTTGCAGCACGAGGTTTCGAGTTGCTTCAGGATCAAAAATCAAAATTGATTGGTCAGATAAAGTCGATTATTGTAGACCGAATCCATCACGACAAGCAAGGCTTAAATGTCAATTTCTCTACCTTGATTTCAGAGAAACTAAACCAGGAATATTCATCACTGAGTAGATTGTTTTCATCCGTTGAGGGAACAACCATCGAGCGGTTTATCCTCAAACAGAAGATAGAGCGAGTAAAAGAGTTGATCTTCTACAATGAGCTGACATTTTCAGAAATCGCTCATCTAATGGACTATAGCAGTGTAGCGCATTTATCAGCTCAATTCAAAAAAGAGACAGGTATGACTCCTAGCCAATTCAAGAAACAGCGACCTGATCGAAAGAGTATCGATTCTATGTAGCCAAAATCTCATAAACCTTTCTCAAAATTGTGTAACAGGTAATCACTGACGGATCCTGAGATTTGTAGTATCCAAATAATAGCAAAGACTTATGGAGACTACAGATATAACAATACCCAACAAAGGGGAAAATACAACTAAACAGTCGTTTCCAGTAACTGGAATGACCTGTGCAGCATGCGCATCCAGCGTGGAATCCATCTTAACCAACACGGATGGCGTATCCACAGCCAGCGTAAACTTCGCTTCTTCATCTGTATTGGTAGAGTACGATACAACACTCCAACCTTCCGATCTACAAAATGCACTGCGATCAGTGGGTTACGATTTAATCGTTGATGCCGAAGACCCATCAGAAGCCCAGGAAAATCTACAAAAACAGCACTATGAGGATGTAAAACGAAGAACGATTTGGTCAGCCGTTTTAACACTGCCTGTATTCATCATAGGTATGTTTTATATGGAATGGATCCCCGGACGGTGGATCTCGATGGTACTTAGTGTACCGATCTTGTTCTGGTTTGGTCGCTGCTTTTACGTCAATGCCTGGAAGCAAGCCAAACATGGTAAAGCTAATATGGATACCCTCGTTGCTCTTAGCACAGGCATTGCCTTTATCTTCAGTGTATTCAATACCCTATTTCCTGATTTCTGGCACACAAGAGGAATCCATCCACACGTTTATTATGAGGCAGCTACAGTTATTATCACCTTCATTTCGTTAGGTAAGCTGCTCGAAGAAAAAGCTAAATCAAACACTTCATCAGCCATCAAAAAGCTCATGGGCTTACAACCTAAGACACTCAAGGTGATCCAAAGTGGTGAAGAAGTGGAAATGCCAATCTCTTCAGTACAGAAGGGTTATATCATTGTCGTTCGTCCTGGAGAGAAAATACCTGTAGACGGTGAAGTCTCCGAAGGAAGTTCATTTGTAGATGAGAGTATGATCACAGGAGAACCAGTACCGGTTGAGAAAACTAAAGGCACGGAAGTCTTTGCGGGTACAGTCAATCAAAAGGGAAGCTTCCAATTCATCGCAAAGAAAGTAGGTGGCGAAACGCTGCTCTCTCAAATTATCAAGATGGTACAGGAAGCTCAGGGAAGCAAAGCCCCGGTGCAGAAATTGGTTGATAAAATTGCAGGGATTTTCGTTCCCATTGTAATCGCCATAGCTATCATGACTTTCATAACATGGATGCTGGTAGGTGGAGATGATGCGTTTACCCACGCCCTACTCACCTCGGTTGCGGTTTTGGTAATCGCTTGTCCGTGTGCTTTGGGTCTGGCTACTCCCACCGCCATTATGGTGGGCATTGGCAAGTGTGCTGAAAACAATATCCTGATCAAGGATGCCGAAAGCCTGGAGCTTGGTCACAAGACAAATGCCATCGTACTGGACAAAACAGGCACGATAACAAAAGGTAAACCGACTGTTACTGACTGGCAATGGGAAAATGACAATGAGTACTACAAACAAGTGCTATTGGCTATTGAGTCACAATCTGAACATCCCCTGGCAGATGCCGTGGTAGCCAGATTAAGGGAGGAAGGTTTTAAACCGGAAAGTATTTTGGATTTTCAGAGTATTACCGGTATGGGTGCAGAAGCTCAATCAGCTGATGGTGAAAAGTTTTATATCGGTAATCAGCGATTGATAAATAATAAAGGCATTACAATTTCACCCACACTGGATAATCAAGCCAGTGAATGGAGGGATCAAGGTAAAACGGTTATTTTCTTTGCCAATCACTTGGCCGTCCTGGCGATTCTGGCCATCGCAGATGAGCTAAAGGAAAGTTCTGCCACAGCAATCAAAACACTACAAGTGCGAGGTATTGAGGTTTACATGCTCACAGGTGACAATGAGCAAACAGCAAAAGCCGTGGCTGACCAAGTAGGCATTGACCACTTTAAAGCCGAAGTAATGCCATCGGATAAGGCTGATTTCGTAAAAGAATTACAAGGCCAAGGCAAAGTAGTAGCCATGGTAGGTGATGGGATCAATGATTCTCATGCACTTGCCCAAGCGGATGTAAGTGTTGCGATGGGTAAAGGCTCGGACATAGCTATGGATGTGGCCAAGATGACACTTATTACTTCCGACTTGCGAGCAATCCCAAAAGCCTTAAAGCTATCCAGAAGAACCGTACAGGGGATCAGGCAAAACCTGTTTTGGGCATTTATCTATAATGTGATCGGTATTCCAATCGCTGCTGGAGTCTTATACGCCTACAATGGATTTCTGCTGGATCCGATGATTGCAGGAGCTGCTATGGCCTTTAGCTCAGTATCGGTGGTAGCCAATAGTTTAAGACTAAAGGCTGCCAAACTTTAAGTTCAAATGTTTAATCAATAAAACAGATCAAAATGAAGACGCTAAAATTCAAATCTAATATCAATTGTACTGGATGTTTATCTAAAGTCACTCCTGTTCTCAATGAAGAAAAAGCCATTGAGAAATGGGATGTCGATTTGGAAAGTGATGATCGTATCCTTACGGTCGAAACTTCAAATCTTGACGCGGAGAAGGTAAAACAGACTGTCCAGAAAGCAGGATTTAACCTGGAAGAGCTTAGTAATTGACATTTTTCATAAAAAGAGTCCCCTGTTTATTCAGGGGATCTTTTCAAATTCATCAATACCGTTCTATCGGATATTCTCAAAATTCTATAAGGATTATTCAAAATTCTGTAAATCCTTCTTTCAAAGAAATCCGTATCTTTGATTGAAGTGAAGAAAATTCTCTCCATAGCACTAGCTTTAATTATGCTTTCTACCAATATGGGATTTGCAATTGCAACCCATTATTGTGGTGGGATGGCGGTAGAATCTCAATTGGTCTTTGGTCATGAAGCTTTGAACTGTGGAATGGCCAACATGGATAAAGGTTGTGAAACTCAACCGGAAGGTATGCACCTGAGTAAAAAGTCTTGCTGTGAAAATAAGTATCAATCCCTTGATACGGAAGATGACTTCAAGCCTACTATTGCTCAAAGCATGGTCAACGTTGATTTTGTAGCAGCGTTTGTCATTACCTTTCTTCACTTACCCATTTCTTCAACCGATGAAGAACCTCAATACGCGAACTATTCGCCCCCTCTGATTGATCAGGACATATCGGTCTTGCATCAAGTTTTCCTTATATAGGTCAGCATAATATGATTACTCAGACCCTGCATTTCCTGTCGGGTTTATAGGCTATTTGCCTTTTTGAACAATCTCATTCTGGTTCTACCAGAGGTTCAATTCTAATTATTCATATTATGCTGAATCGGATAATAAAATATTTTTTAGAGAACAAGTTAGTCACTGTTCTCATACTCATTGGCTTCATTGCCTGGGGCGTAGTAACCGCTCCCTTTGGCTGGGACGTAGGCGCTTTGCCCTCTGACCCTGTCCCTGTGGATGCGATACCGGATATTGGCGAAAACCAGCAAATTGTATTCACTCAATGGCCGGGGCGATCTCCGCAGGACATAGAAGATCAGATTTCCTATCCATTAACTACTTACCTGCTGGGAATCCCCGGAGTAAAATCCATTCGAAGTTCCTCCATTTTTGGGTTTTCCAGTATCTACATCATCTTCAGTGAGGAGATAGAATTCTACTGGTCACGTTCTCGTATCCTGGAGAAACTCAACTCCCTTCCCTCCGGATTATTACCGGATGGAGTGCAACCGGCACTGGGGCCAGATGCTACTGCTTTGGGGCAGGTGTACTGGTACACCATTGAAGGCCGAGATAAAAACGGAAACCCTACTGGAGGTTGGGATCTCCATGAAATTCGCACCGTTCAGGACTTTTATATCAAATATGGACTCAACGCCACCGAGGGAGTTTCCGAAGTAGCCTCCATTGGTGGGTTTGTAAAGGAATATCAGATAGATGTAAATCCTGATGCGCTGAAAGCCTATAACATCCCTTTACATAAGGTGATGATGGCCGTCAAGAAATCTAATCGAGATGTGGGAGCCAAAACCATCGAGATTAACCAGGCCGAATACTTAGTGCGTGGATTGGGCTATGTAAAAAAAGTAGAAGACATTGAAAAGGCAGTAGTAGCTGTTCAGGACAATGTTCCTATAAGAGTTCAGGACATTGGAGTGGTGAGCCTGGGTCCAGCGACACGCAGGGGTTTATTAGATAAAGACGGAGCTGAAGTAGTTGGTGGTGTGGTTGTAGCTCGTTATGGAGCAAATCCTTTACAGGTAATCAATAATGTAAAAGATAAGATCAAGGAAATAGCACCAGGGCTGCCCAAGAAAACATTGAGCAATGGAGTAGAAAGTCAACTCACCATTGTTCCCTTTTATGATCGCTCCCAACTTATCTATGAAACATTGGGCACGTTGGAGGAAGCCATTTCACTGCAATTGCTTATCACCATTTTGGTGGTAATCGTGATGGTGTACAACCTCAGAGCTTCATTTCTGATTTCGAGCATCCTGCCTATTTCAGTATTAATGGTGTTTATCGCCATGCGCTATTTTGGAGTTGATGCCAACATCGTGGCGCTATCGGGTATCGCCATTGCTATTGGTACGATGGTGGATTTGGGTGTTATCCTGTCCGAAAATATTATCAAGCATTTAGAGGAAGCACCTCCCGGTCAAAAACTGATTGATACAATCTACAATGGAGCATCAGAAGTTGCCACGGCAATATTAACGGCTGTTTCAACCACCATTGTGAGCTTTATTCCAGTCTTTACCATGCAGGCCGCAGAGGGTAAACTGTTTGGCCCATTGGCCTTCACCAAAACCTTTGCTTTGATAGCCGCATTGCTGGTGAGTTTGCTGATCCTGCCCACGTTGGCTCACTGGTTTTTTGGCTTCAAAATCAATAACAAATACTTTAAAAAATATGGGAGTTACGCTTTAGTACTCGTTGGAATAATAGCACTGTTCATTGGTCATGTATGGGGTGGCGTACTGTTGATACTGTTTGGGGCAATTGGAATTCTGAAAAACCTTCTTGCTTCAAAGAAGGACACCTTCTCTAAACCTGTCCTGTTTCTCTTCAATTATGCCGAACTCATTGTAGTACTTGTTGGTGTAATCTGGCTTTTAGCTAAGTATTGGTTGCCGCTAGGTGCTTCGCAATCGCTATTACTCAACTTTATATTCGTGACAATACTTGTAGGTGTAATACTAGGTGGGTTTACACTATTGGAGTATCAATACAAGAAAATCCTAAACTGGTGCCTGGACAACAGAATCAAGTTTCTCTTAATTCCTTCATTCATTGTACTACTGGGAGCTACTATTTGGCTGGGGTTTGACAAAGTGTTTGGCTTAGTGGCCAAAGGAGCCGAAGTGGTAAGCTGGGATATCAGAAACTCTAAAGGCTGGTCAGGATTGGTTTCCACTTTCCCCGGAATTGGCAAAGAGTTCATGCCTTCACTGGACGAAGGAAGTTTCTTACTTATGCCCACCTCCATGCCTCATTCTGGCATTGAGTATAACCGTAAGGTGGTCGGTCAGCTGGACATGCTTCTTACTAATATCCCGGAGGTGGATTTGACGGTCGGAAAGCTAGGTCGTGTAGAGTCTGCACTGGATCCCGCACCCATCAGCATGTTTGAAAACACCATCAACTACAAGCCGGAATACCTGCTCAGTAAGAAAGGCCATAGAGTTCGGTTTGAGGTGGATAAAGATGGGCGGTTTATACTCAAATCCGGTGATACGCTGACTAACGAACAAGCACTTAGCCAGGGTATTGGTATTGAAGAACTAACAGAAAACCCTGGCGGTAAGTACTTCCGAAACTGGCGTTCTCACATTCAGTCTCCTGATGACATCTGGAACGAGATCATCATGGTCACCAAAATACCCGGTGTTACATCTGCTCCAAAATTGCAGCCTATCGAAACCCGCCTGGTCATGCTTCAAACAGGTATGCGCGCACCCATGGGCATCAAAGTGTATGGGCCTGACCTACTTACTATTGAGGCATTTGGGATGAAACTGGAAGAGATTCTAAAGGAAGTCCCTTCGGTGAAAGCAGAAGCGGTATTTGCCGACCGAATCGTAGGTAAACCCTATTTGCACCTGAATATTGATCGGGAGGAAATCTCCAGATATGGCTTAAATGTGGAAGACGTACAACAAACCATTGAAACGGCTGTAGGTGGTATGAAAATCACTTCAACGGTAGAGGGTAGAGAACGTTTTCCGGTTCGGGTGCGCTATCCTAGGGAGCTAAGGGACGACCCCAATTCACTAAGCAAAATTCTGATAGCTACCCCAACAGGAGCACAAATTCCTATGGGACAGTTGGTGAATATTGAATATGTCCGAGGGCCGCAGGCTATTAAAAGTGAAGAGACATTTTTGGTCGGTTATGTCCTGTTTGATCGAAATGAAGGCTATTCAGAAGTAACTGTAGTAAACGCTGCTCAAAAGGCAATCCAGGAAAGAATCGATTCAGGAGAACTGAAAGTACCCGCTGGTATCAGTTACAAATTTTCAGGTAGTTATGAGAATCAGGTGCGGGCGGAGAAACGGCTATCTATTATCGTACCCCTGGTACTTGGTATCGTTTTTCTGATCCTCTATTTCCAATTCCGTTCGGTTTCCACTTCACTTATGGTTTTCACAGGAATCGCCATGGCCTTTAGCGGTGGTTTTATCATGCTATGGTTGTACGGGCAGAATTGGTTTGCAGACTTCTCTGTTTTCGGAACCAATTTCCGAGACTTATTCCAAATGCAGACGGTCAATTTGAGTGTGGCTGTGTGGGTAGGTTTCATTGCTTTGTTCGGTATTGCTACCGATGACGGGGTATTGATGGCTACCTATCTGGATCAAAGTTTTGAACGCAACAAAACCGACAACTTGAAAGGACTAAGAGCGGCTGTAGTTGAAGCAGGTCAAAGAAGGATTAAGCCCGCCATCATGACTTCAGCTACTACAATCATCGCATTGCTACCCATTTTGACTTCTACAGGACGTGGATCAGATATCATGATTCCTATGGCCATCCCAGCCTTTGGAGGTATGATGGTCGCTGCGGTCACCTACTTCATTGTGCCAATACTCTATGCCATACGTGAAGAACGAAAACTTAAAAAGCTACAATCATGAGAAAGAATATCATTCTATTATTGACAATCCTCACTTGCAGCTTGTATGTAGTCCAGGCACAAACGCTGGAAGATTACTTCCAATTGGCTGCCGAGAATAACCCCGGACTTCAAGCCAAATACAAATCATTTGAAACAGCCCTAGAGAGGATTCCACAGGCCAGCGCATTGCCGGATCCCACGTTTTCTTTCGGGTATTTCATATCACCTGTGGAAACACGGGTCGGTCCGCAAAGAGCCAGATTTTCCCTGACTCAAATGTTTCCATGGTTTGGTACGCTGAAATCAAAGGGAGATGCAGCAGCACTTTTAGCAGAGGCCAAATACCAGGCATTTCTGGATTCCAGGAATCAACTCTACTATCAGGTAGCAGCAGCCTACTATCCCTTGTATGAGCTGGAGCAATGGACAGCACTGGAGCAGGAAAACATTGAGATACTGGAGTCCTACAAAACCATTTCTACCAAGCAGTTTGAAAACGGTAATGGAGCCATGGTAGATGTACTTCGGGTAGATATCATGTTGAAAGATGCCTCTACTAACCTTCAGATATTGACTAAGAAGAGGGAGCCATTAGTTGCTACTTTCAATGCACTTATCAATAGAGATGAAGCGGAAGAAGTAATTGTTGAGGATACACTGACAATTGAAACACTGCTTAATGACTACAGGAGGGACAGCCTACTTACCGATAATCCGATTCTGAATGAGCTAGAACTCAAATTGAAGGCCAGTGAGGAAATGGAGCAAGTAGCCATCAAGCAAGGTCTTCCAAAGTTCGGTGTAGGATTGGATTATGCAATAGTAGGAAACAGATCAGGAGTGGAACTTCCAGACAATGGGCAGGACATCCTGATGCCTATGGTCTCTATGAGCATTCCCATTTTTCGCAAGAAGTACAACGCTGCAATTAAGGAAGCACAGCTCTCCCAGAAAAGCTATCAGCTTCAGCGGGAAGACTACTCAAACCGTCTGGTAGCCAGCTATGAATCAATGGCTTTTGAACTGGAAAAGGAAAGGCAATTGATCGAGCTCTACAATCAGCAGATCTCGGAATCCCAGCAGGCGCTAAACCTGCTCTACACGGCTTACAGCAACTCAGGAAAAGAGTTTGAAGAGGTGCTCAGAATGCAGCAGCAATTGCTGAAATATGAAAAAATGAAAGCCACTGCCATCACAAGGTACCACACAGCACTGGCGAAACTCAATTACATCACGGCTAAAAAATACTAAGATGAAAATATCAATAAAGACATTAATCATAGTGGCAATTTCTACTCTCGCGAGTGGATTACTACTTGGCTGGCTATTTTTTGGAGGATCAGATAAGACCCCCAACGAAGAGCACGATCATTCAACAGAAATGGCAGGAGAAACCACCTGGACGTGTTCCATGCATCCGCAGATAAGAAGTAATGAACCGGGCGATTGCCCAATCTGTGGCATGGACTTAATTCCGGTAGATCAGGAGGAGAATGAAGTCAATGCAATGGCAGTAAGCATGTCTCCTACGGCTATGCAACTGGCCAATATATCTACATCCATTGTAGGCAAAATGAAGCCAGTTAAATCACTACGATTGAATGGTAAGGTGCAGGAGGATGAACGATTGGTCTATTCTCAATCCTCTCATATTCCGGGGAGGATCGAGAAATTGATGGTCAATTTCACTGGTGAGTATATAACAAAAGGTAAACCGATTGCCTACATCTATTCGCCCGATCTGGTTACGGCACAAGAGGAACTCTTCGAAGCAATCAATATCAAAGAAAGTCAACCGGCACTGTATCAGGCAGCAAAGGGCAAACTAAAAAACTGGAAGCTAAGTGACAGACAGATTGAGAATATCATTAGTGGTGGACAACCTATGGACAGGTTTCCGATCAATGCGGATATTTCCGGTTATGTGACGGAAAAGAACGTAAACCTTGGAGACTACATCAAAAGAGGTCAATCCATCTATGAGATCGCCAACCTCTCCAAAGTTTGGGTGCTGTTTGATCTCTACGAAAGTGATCTGACGTGGGTGAAAAAAGGAGACTTGGTCTCTTTTACAGTAGCCTCCTTACCAGGTGAGGAATTTGAAGGTACGATTGACTTCATAGATCCGGTAATCGACCCGAAGACCCGAGTAGCGAAAGCCCGGATCGTGGTAAACAACAATGACTTCAAACTGAAGCCTGAGATGTTTGTCTCCGGAACCCTAAAGGCTCAACTGCCTGCCCAATCCGATGCTGTAGTCGTCCCTAAAACAGCGGTTATGTGGACGGGTGAACGATCAGTGGTATATGTGAAAGAAACCACGGGAAAAGGTATCAACTTTTTGATGCGGGAAGTTAAGCTGGGAGCTGCGCTAGGCGAAAGCTATCTCATCGAAGAAGGTCTGGAGCAAGGTGAAGAAATAGCCGTAAACGGTACTTTCAGCATTGATGCTGCTGCGCAGTTGGCTGGGAAACCAAGCATGATGAATCCGGACGGAGGGCCAGCTATGACAGGCCATAATCACGGAGGGTCTCCATCAACTCCCGAACAGACAAATCAATCTCGTGAATTAACGATCAAAAAAGTCAAAATCAGTGCGGAAGCTAAGAAGGCACTCCAACCTCTTTTTACAGATTATCTCAAGGTCAAAGACGCTTTGGTCAATGACAATTTGAGTGAGGCACAAGAAGCTGCAATCCAATTTAAAAGTGACTTAGATAAAATAAACATGTCCCTTTTTACAGGCCAGTCCCATCAGGTCTGGATGGAGTATAGCAGTCAGGCTAAGCAATCTATACAGCACGCGGCACATTTTCAGGACATCAAGGAAATGAGGAAAGCATTTCAGTCATTATCCAATGCAATGATTGGATTGGCCAAGGCTTTCGACCCAATAGACGAAACCATGTATATCCAGCACTGCCCTATGGCAGATAGCAATAAGGGTGCTGACTGGCTCAGTCTCTCAAATGAAATCAGAAACCCCTATTTCGGAGCGGACATGCTTACGTGCGGGGAAGTAACCGAAGAACTTAAATAATTAAACACTTAAAAATTCATGATCATGAAACAGAAAAAATCAATTCTAGCAGTAGTATGTACAGCCATTCTTTTTGGATTTACCAGTTGTGGTAATTCACAAAAGCAAACCGCAGAAAATGACCATGCCGATCATCAGGCTATGGATCATTCAGATCACGATGCTCATCAATCTGCGAAACTTACAAAAGAGCAGACCCAATTAGTACTTGCTTCCTATTTGGAGGTGAAAGATGCACTCGTACAAACCGATGGTGAAGCGGCCAGCACTGCTGCAAAAGGGCTTCTGGATAACCTCGGTGATCACAAAAGTGAGCGCTTGGACAAGATCCGGTTTGATGCCGAACACATCAACGAAACAAAAGATGCGGGCCATCAGAGAGATCACTTTAATACGCTATCAGACAATATCTATGAGTTAATAAAAGCTAGTGCAGCAAACGAAAACATCATATACCGACAGTATTGCCCGATGGCTTTTGACAACAAAGGAGCTTATTGGCTTAGCTCTGAAGAACAAATTCGAAATCCATACTTCGGAGATCGAATGTTGAGCTGTGGGAGCGTGAGGGAAGTAATAAGTAAATAAGAGATCACAAGTATATAAATAACCTAAACAGACAGACAATATGGAAAACGAACAGAACCACAAAAACAACTACGGTAAATTCTTTGCCATGATTGCAGCCTCTATGGTGGCAATGTTTTTCTTAATGTATACACACTCTTATCAGATTATTGATCATTTCTGGTTCAGTGAAACCCGCTTCTTCATGACGCTTATTATGGCTGGGTCGATGATTATCATCATGCTCCTATTCATGCTCAACATGTATAAAAAGCGCAAGGTCAATATAGCGATCATTATACTGGGAGTCTTGCTTATTGCTGGGGGTATCGGGCTTGTAAGAAGTCAGGTTACCGTCACGGGTGTAGACTATATGGAAGGGATGATTCCCCATCATTCTATCGCCATCTTAACGAGCGAACGGGCTCAGATAAAAGATGTACGAGTAAGAAAGCTGGCTAACGAAATCATCAAAGCGCAGCGAAGGGAAATCATGGAAATGGAATGGTTGATAAATGATATCCGGGAAAATGGGGCGGCAGAAACACAAGCGGAAGCAAAGAACAGACCCATACCCAAATTTGAAGGTTCACTGCAAGAAGAAACCAAAGAATTAAATGAATAGTGTAGGCTTAAAGCTGATCCCTTTACGAGAGCTACATAGGGTAGCTTGATTTTGACATCTAAAAATATAATACAATGGAAGAGCATCATAATCACTCTGATGATCATCGCAATCATTCAGAGCATCGACATTCAGGTAATCACGATCACTCAGGCGGTCATCACGACCATCATGCCCACATGATTGAAGATTTTAAGAAGCGATTTTATATCAATACGGCACTTTCAATACCCGTCCTTGCCTTTTCTGAAATGATCCAGGGCTTTTTAGGCTTCTCATTCAGCTTTCCGGGGATGGGTTATGTAGCAGCAGCCTTGGCAACCTTTATTTTTATCTATGGAGGATGGCCTTTTCTCAAAGGACTGAAAGACGAGTTATCAGAAGGTGGGCCGGGTATGATGACCTTGATTGCGATAGCCATCACAGTTGCCTGGGCATATAGCACTGCCGTTGTATTGGGACTGGAAGGAAAGGTCTTTTATTGGGAGCTGGTGACTTTGATAGATATCATGCTTTTAGGTCATTGGCTGGAGATGCGCTCCATCATGGGTGCCTCAAAAGCTCTGGAGAAATTAGCTGAACTAATGCCTTCAGAAGCCCACAAAGTGGAAGGTGATGATATACATGATGTAAAGATCAGCGAACTTAAAAAAGGTGATATCATCCTGATCAAACCAGGAGAAAAAGTGCCAGCTGATGGCAAAATTGTAGAAGGTGACAGTGACCTTAATGAAAGTGCACTGACAGGGGAAAGTAAACCCGTTCAAAAATCAAAGGGTGATGAAGTGATTGGCGGAGCGATCAATGGAGACGGCAGTATCAAAGTGGAAGTCAAGTCTTCAGGTGAAGACAGCTATTTGAATAAAGTCATCAAACTTGTCGAAGAAGCACAACAGACCAAATCCAAGACCCAGAATCTGGCAAATAAGGCAGCAGGATGGTTAGCCTACATTGCTATTGGAGTTGGTGTTACCACCTTCATCGCCTGGGCTTTCTTTAGCGTTCAGGGAATGGATTTTGCACTGGAGCGCATGGTAACAGTGATGATTATAACCTGTCCTCATGCTTTAGGTTTGGCAGTTCCATTGGTTGTCGCCATATCAACTGCCTTATCCGCTAAGAATGGACTACTTATCCGAAATCGTACAGCGTTTGAAAACAGCCGAAAGATTTCTGCCATTGTATTTGATAAAACAGGAACTCTCACTGAGGGTAACTTTGGTGTGAACCGGATCAATGTTCTCAATGATAGTTCGGAAGACGAATTGTTGGCCTTAGCCGGGGCTATTGAGCAAAGTTCAGAACATCCAATTGCCAGGGGAATAGTCAATGAAGCCAAAAAGCGTGAACTCAAATTTCCTTCTGCTTCTGATTTCAGCTCCACAAAAGGTAAAGGCGTAAGCGCAAAAGTAGATGGCTCTTCGTATCAGATTGTAAGCCCCGGATACTTGAAAGAGGAAGAAATTGATCTACCTGAAGAAGCTAGTTCGGATCAGGCAGAAACGGTAGTCTTCATTTTGAAGGAAGGAAAATTGATTGGATTCATCGCTTTGGCAGATCAAATCAGAAAAGAGAGTAGTGAAGCCATTGAGACCTTGAAGGACAAAGGCATTAAAGTGCTGATGGCCACAGGAGATAATGAGCAAACAGCCAAAGCGGTAGCAGACGAACTAAAACTGGATGGGTATTACAGCCAGGTGCTTCCACACGAAAAGTCTGAACTGATTGAGAAGCTGCAGGGTGAGGGAGAGTTTGTAGCCATGACCGGAGATGGTGTGAATGATGCTCCGGCACTGGCCAAAGCAGATATTGGAATTGCAGTAGGTTCAGGAACGGATGTAGCTGCTGAAACAGCCGATATCATTTTGACAGAGAGCAGCCCTTCTGATATCGCCAATTTGATTTTATTCGGAAGAGCAACCTACAAGAAGATGGTTCAAAATCTTGTTTGGGCAACTGGTTATAATGTTGTTGCGATTCCTCTAGCAGCGGGTGTCCTTTTCTATCAAGGCATCATGATCAATCCGGCCGTGGGAGCTGCATTGATGAGTTTGAGTACGATTGTATGTGCGGCCAATGCTCAGTTATTGAGGTTGAAGTTTCAAACATAGATAGCCTAATCGAATGTCAATTCATTCACTTTAAAGCTCTATGCCGAAGTATACCCCTGATGAAATATTAGCCAAGTATCCAGAGCTCCAATCAAAACTGAATTGGAGAAAGCAGGATATTGGTATATTTCTAAGGTGTAAGCTTGTGAGGGGGTATTATGACAGCAAGAGAAGAATAACCGTCATAGATGAAAAGTCACTGATTGAATTAATGGAGTTCGCCAATGGTAACCTGGATAAACAGAAAGTGGATATCTGAAGTGAAGATGTTTTGTATTTTTTCTATTGTTTAAGTATTTACTAAAATACTAAACTCTTTTCCATACTCTTACGTTTTAGTAATTGCTAAAACATTAAAACATGAGTAATACGTGTATCAGAGTATTGGCAGATCCTGTCCAGATCAAAGACTGTAAAGAATCACTCAGCAGACTGGAAGAGGATCTATCACTTACTACCCAGATTTTTAACCTTGCTGGGAATGCAGCTCGACTTAAGATTCTATTCCTACTACATAAAGAAGGTGAAATGTGTCCCTGTGATCTTAGTGATATACTTGACATATCAGTCGGAGGTATTTCCCAACATTTAAGGAAGCTTAAGGACGGCAAGCTTATTAGAGACAAGAAAGTAGGTCAGACTGTATTCTATTCTCTCATAAATGAGAATATCGAAATCCTCAAGCCAGTTTTATCAATGCTTTCAAAACAGAACCAAAAAACAACAGTATCATGAGTACTTCAGATATTTCTTCAAAAAGCGCAAGTGCAGGATTACTAGCAGCCATAGTGGCATCACTTTGTTGCATAACTCCTGTTTTTTCTTTGTTAGCTGGCATTGGCGGCATAGCTGCTACCTTCTCATGGATGGAGCCATTCAGGCCCTATCTCATCGTATTGACAATTGGTATCCTGGGTTTTGCATGGTATCAGAAACTTAGACCCAGAACAGCTGAAGAAATTGCATGTGCCTGTGAGGATGACCAAAAACCTTCGTTCTGGCAATCGAAACGATTTCTTGGAATCATCACCGTGTTTGCCGGGTTAATGCTCGCATTTCCCAGCTACTCACACGTATTCTACTCGGGCGGTGGAGGTATGGATACACCCTTAATTGCAGAGCAAGACAGCACCAAAACAAATACGATTATTATTGATGTGAAGGGCATGACCTGTGCAGGTTGTGAAAGCCACATTGAACACGAGGTAGGGTTACTCAAAGGAGTAAAAATGGTTAATGCTACTTATTCCACTGGATCTGCTACTGTAGAGTACTTACCTTCTAAAATTGACCAAAAATCAATCATAGAAGCCATTAATAAAACGGGGTATACCGTCATAGAAAAATCAAAAGAACAATAGCATGGAAAATGAAGTAGTGTTAGAATCAACCATCACATGCCCTAACTGTGGACATCAAAAAGAAGAAACCATGCCTACAGATGCCTGTCAATACTTCTATGAATGTGAGAATTGTCATCAGGTTTTAAAACCCAAACAAGGCGACTGTTGTGTGTATTGCAGTTTTGGCACTAAGAAGTGTCCGCCAGTACAAAAGGGTAATTGTCATTGTTAAACAAGAGTTAGTTCAAATCAACAAACACATTCTCCGCAACCTTCTGGCTGACCATTTGAGATTTTCCATCTATTTCAACATCTAAGGAACCATCGAATTCATGGTGAGATTTGATAGTGACTTTGCTATTGATAACAAGACCTAGTTGCGTGATATACTGAAGAAAAGCAGGTGAGTCATTTCTAACTCCAACAACCATTAGTTCTTTTCCTACTGATTCCTGGATCAAAGTCGTTTTGTGTACATCTCCGATTTCGCCATTTGCCTTAGGGATCGGATCGCCATGCGGATCGTATTCAGGATAGCCGAGAAGCTTATCCAATTGATCTATCAATTTTTGAGATTTAACATGCTCTAATTGCTCTGCCACTTCATGTATCTCATCCCAGGTAAATTCCATTTTTTCTACCAGAAAGGTTTCCCACAACCGATGTTTTCTGATAACAGTACATGCCTCATTTTCTCCTTTCTCAAGGAGTGAAATAGCACCATATTTCTCATAATGAATGAGCTTCTTCTCTTTAAGTTTTTTTAGCATACTACTCACTGTTGCAGGAGATATACCTAGGTGATTGGCCAGTTCGTTCGTACCAAGCTCCTTATCATTTCGATTCAGATTTAGACTGTAAATGGCTTTTAAGTAGTTTTCTTCTGCAATTGTGATCATAAATTCAAAAGTAAATATCACATCTCTAATTTGAAAGTTTGATATATCTAACTTTAATTTTTAGGTTTGTATAAATTTATTTTAAGATGAATAAAATAATCCTTTTTCTAATCTCTATTATTTACGTAGTACTGGTTTCTTGCGAAGAGATAATTCCTGCGGCACCTGCTGAAAACGAACTTTTGGACGGGCCTACAGAGGATCTTTCTCACGGTGAGCAACTCCAATTTTTAAAGGGTGATATTGCCTTTAATGATGAAGTATTTTCATCAGCAACAGGACTTGGACCTGGATTCGTAGCTACTTCATGCGGAAGTTGTCATGCAGGAGATGGAAAGGGTCATCCATTCACCACACTCACCAGGTTCGGACAAACGCTTCCTAATACTTTGCCTGATTTATCCATTGGTGGTCCTCAACTTCAAAATAGAGCGATTCCAGGGTTTGAACCAGAACAATTGCCTGGTGGAGTGCCCTTTATGAAGTTTACTCCTCCGGCTGTAACAGGTTTAGGCTTTCTGGCAGCACTGACTGACCAACAGATTCTTCAAAATGTAGATTCACTCGATCTTGATGGAGATGGAATTTCTGGAGTTCCTAATTTTATCACTCCACCACCATACTTTGAGCAGAAGTGGTTTCACCAACCTCTAAATGGAAAAATTATTGGTCGTTTTGGCAAGAAGGCTGCAGCTATTGATTTGCTCCAACAGACAGTTGGTGCCTACAATCAGGATATGGGAGTCACATCAACATTTGAGCCGATTGATCCGATGAGCCAGCTGAGCACTGACCCAGAAGTTTCAGATCAAACCATAAGAGACGTAGTTTTTTACCTCCGAACACTAAAGGCTCCTATTCCTCGATCCGAAGAAAATAGTCAGATGCTGCAAGGCAAGGTATTATTTACCGAAATTGAATGTAGCTCTTGTCATATCCCTGAGTGGACGACACCAGATTCCGATATTGAAGCATTATCAAATAAAACGTTTTATCCCTATACCGACCTGCTATTACACGATATGGGTTCTGGGTTAGATGATGGTGCAACCGAAGGGTCTGCTGAGACATACGAGTGGAGAACCCCACCGCTATGGGGTTTGGGGCTGTCACCCAATTCACAAGGAGGTTCTTTTTTCCTTATGCATGATGGTCGTGCAAGAAGCATCGAAGAAGCCATCGTTTTACACGGTGGTGAAGCAGAAAATAGTAAGAACCGATTCACTGCTCTTAGTGGAGCTGATAAGGAAGCCTTAATTAATTTTCTCAAATCACTCTAGGGTATGGAAAGAAGAGAATTCGTCAGGAAGTGTGGAATGGGGTGTCTGGGGGTATTTGCATCTAACCTACTGCTGCAGGGATGTGCCGGAACTCGCTATTTATCTGGAAACATAGAAGGATCCTATATAAACATTAATGAAGATGCTTTTCTGAATGAGGATCAAGACTACTTGAGGTATGTAGTTGTCGAGAATGATGCTTTACAATACCCAATAGCAGTCTTCCGGTTTGATTCAAACGAATATAAAGCCCTGTATATGAGATGCACCCATCAGGGTACTGAGCTTCAAGTATTTGGAGACAGACTTCAATGTCCCGCACATGGTAGCGAGTTTACCAATACTGGAAATGTTCAAAATGGGCCGGCTGATTCGGCACTTCGAAGTTTTCCTGTTATCAAAGAATTTAAGACACTAAAAATCGATTTATCATGAAAAACTTTGGCTTAGTTATGATGGCTGTTGCCTGCTTGATTTCGCTAGAGACTAGCGCACAAATTGATAGCACTTTGCTAAAGCGAATAGAGGTTGATACATCCAAAAACTTGCTTAACATGGATGCTGTTTACAACCGACCTTTTCTTCAAGTGGGTAAGCTGCCTGTGTCCGTAGGTGGATATATTGAGGCTGATTATTCATATATTGGAGAAGATGGTGTGACTGACGGTCACAGCTTTAGAGTACCCCGAATGACTTTATTTGTTGCATCCTCTATACATCGGAAAATCAAATTTCTCTCTGAGATCGAGTTTGAAGAAGGTGGAGAAGAGGTAGCCATTGAGTTTGCTGCCCTAGACATCAGCATGCATCCGCTACTTAACCTTCGTGGGGGAATTGTAATGAATCCAATTGGCGCATTCAATCAAAACCATGATGGCCCTAAGTGGGAATTTACAGACCGCCCGATTGCTGCCACAGAATTGCTGCCTGCCACCTGGAGTAATGTAGGTTTTGGCCTATATGGCAAATATTTTTTGAAAGATTGGGCCTTTGGATATGAAGCCTATCTAACCAATGGATTTGATGATGCTGTCATCAACAATGGAGAGAACCGAACATTTCTACCAGCATCCAAAGACAACAAAGAACGTTTTGAAGAGTCTTCCAATGGTGAGCCTTTATTCACAGGAAAAGTGGCCCTCCGAAATAACAAGATTGGTGAGATTGGGCTTTCTTATATGGGAGGCATTTATAACACTTATGAAGAGGATGGTTTGATATTGGATGAGAAAAGGAGACTGGACATCTTTGCCGTAGATTTCAATACCACCATCCCTACTCTCAACACTTTCATAGTTGGTGAATGGGCGTGGGTTAACATTGATGTTCCTTCAACTTTCACGCAACAATTTGGAGAAAAGCAAAAAGGAGGTTTTGTAGATATAGTTCAACCGATTCTGAATGGAAACTTGTTTGGCTTTGATAAAGCAACCTTCAATGTGGCTATGCGACTTGAATATGTGGATTGGAATGATGGCTCCTTTAGAGAAACAGGTGAAAGCATTGGAGATGAAATTTGGGCTGTTGTACCTGCACTAAGCTTTCGACCAACAGCACAAACGGTAATACGCTTGAATTATCGTATGATGCAGCAAACTGATCTTCTGGGTAATCCCCCAGCGAAAATATCTGGAATCCAGTTTGGTCTTTCTTCGTACTTTTAAATATGCTTGAAAAAAAACTAGAAAATAAAAATATCAAACCTACAACCATGAGGCTGCTGGTGCTGCGTCAGTTGGTGGAATCTGGTGCTGCTATAAGCCTAAGTGACCTGGATGCAAAATTCGAGCAAGCAGATAAGGCAACCCTTTACCGAACCCTTAAGACTTTTGAGGACAAGAAACTCATACACAGCATAGATGATGGTACAGGTGCTGTTAAATATGCATTATGTGAAGAAGGTTGCGAATGCGAACCACAAGACCAGCACATTCATTTTCACTGTGTCAAATGCGGTGAAACCTATTGCCTAACACAATCTAAAATACCACAAACACAAATACCCTCCGGGTTTAGGGCTTCCAGTGCAAGTATGGTATACAAGGGAGTCTGCGCCAATTGCCCATAGCAACTTTGCAAACAGGTTGCACTACTTTTTTGCTATGATTGCATAGTGAGATTATTCGCATTCATATTGTCTCTTTTTCTATTGGGCTTGTCTGTCGTACCCTGTGCAGATGGAGCCAATGATGAAAGTATTGAAATTACTTCTGTAAATACCGATGGAGATCGTGATCATGAGAGTGACGAAGACCTTTGCTCACCCTTCTGTGTATGTCAATGCTGCCATTCTCATTTTGTGGCCAATCATGCGTTTTACCCAAATCTGATGTCACTTCTCAATATGATTGAGAATACAGCGTACAATGCCTTTTTTACCAAAGGCCATTTAGACTCTATCCTTCAGCCACCCCAGGTTTAATATCAGTATCGTGGGACAACTCCGTCCTTTCGGCTTTTCCTAAAGTCGATACCATATCATTTTTACTGATATTAAATCATTTTATACATGATCAATAAAATAATTTCTTTTTCCATAAAGAATAAATTCATCGTGGGTCTGCTTACACTGGCCCTCATCGGAGTAGGTATTTACTCCATGTCTACGGTCAACCTAGGCTCTGTTCCTGATATCACGAACAATCAGGTACAGGTAATGACCGTATCTCCCAATCTGGCTACTGAGGATATCGAACAGTTTGTTACCTATCCTGTGGAGCTGGCTATGGGAAATCTGCCTGGGGTAGACGAAATTCGCTCCATCTCAAGGTTTGGTTTGTCGGTAGTGACCATCGTTTTTGAAGACGATTTGGGTACTTATCTACCTAGGCAGTTGGTTCAAGAAAAACTCAATGAACTGCAAAATACCATACCAGAAAAGTTTGGAAGCCCTACGATGGGACCTATATCTACGGGTTTGGGTCAGATTTATGAATATACCATTCAACCCAAAGAAGATTTCGAATCGAAATACACTCCTACAGACCTACGAACGATTCAGGACTGGATCGTAAAGCGACAGCTTACGCTCCTCGATGGTGTCGTTGAGGTCAACTCTTTTGGCGGTTATATCAAGCAATATGAAGTAGCCCTCAGCCCGGACAAATTGAACGCTCAGAATGTGAGTATTTCACAGGTGTATAAAGCACTTGCCAGAAACAATGTAAATACCGGAGGTGCTTACATTGAAAAGAACAGAATGTCCAATTTCATCAGAGGGGAAGGATTGATTCGGTCATTAGGCGACATCCGAAAAATTGTTGTCAAAACGGAAAATGGCATTCCTGTCACTATAGGGGATGTTGCTTCTAGAGTACATTTTGGTCATCAGGTCAGGTATGGCGCATTCACTCAGGATGGTGAAGAAGCTGTAGGTGGTATCATCATGATGCTAAAAGGTTCCAACCCCAATGCGGTAATTCGCAATGTGAAGGAGCGGATGGAAGAAGTAGAAAAATCTCTTCCCGAAGGACTGGAGATCAACACCATTATTGACAGAAGCGATCTCATAGCAAGAACAACAGATACTGTAAAAACCAACCTGATCGAAGGTGCACTGATTGTGATTTTTGCCCTGGTGATCTTACTGGGCAGCCTGCGTGGTGGACTCGTGACGGCCACTACCATTCCCCTATCCTTATTGTTCGCGTTTATTCTCATGAAGCAGTTCAATGTCTGGGCTAATCTCATGAGCTTGGGCGCTATTGACTTTGGTATCATCATAGATGGTGCCGTGATTATTATTGAAGGAACTGTTTATGAAATTCAAAAACGGATAAAGGCCAGAAAACTAGGTTTCAATCAACAGGTAATGGATGAAGTGGCGTATGAAGCTGGAAGCACCATGATGAGTTCAGCCTTCTTTGGGCAAATCATCATCCTCATCGTATTTGCGCCCATACTGTTTCTTACCGGTGTTGAAGGTAAGATGTTCCAGCCTATGGCCTACACCTTCGGCTTTGCCATGATTGGAGCTATTGTGCTATGCCTCACTTACGTACCTATGATGTCGGCTCTTTTAATGAAACCAGTTCAAAACCAGAGAAACTGGTTTGGCCGTTTTGAAAGCTCACTAGAGCATATTAGCGATAAATTGATTGGAGGAATTCAGCGTGCTTATCTGCCGTTGTTAAAAAGTGCCCTTCGGTTTAAGGTAATAGTTATTGGGATAGCGATCCTATTACTCGGCTGGGCAGGTTATACTTTTTCTCGTATGGGTGGTGAATTCGTGCCTCAGTTGGATGAAGGTGACCTGGCCATGCAGGCACTTATTAGGCCTGGTAGTTCCCTTAACGAATCTAAAGCTGTTTCCATCAAAATTGAGAACATCCTCTTGGACAACTTCCCTGAGATCAAGACGGTAACTGCCCGTATTGGTGTAGCTGATATTCCAACTGACCCCATGCCGATGGACATAGCAGATATGTACCTCATTCTGGAAAAAGACAAAGACAAATGGGTATCAGCAGAGAGCAAAGATGAACTTATTGACAAGATTAAGGATAAGCTGGATGAACAGCTTGTGGGGGTCAACCTGGTCTTTACCCAGCCTGTGGAGCTACGCTTCAATGAATTGCTGGAGGGAGTACGAGAAGATATTGCAGTGAAGCTGTATGGAGAAGATTTGCAAGTTTTAGCAACCAAGGTTCAGGAGATGGCTGATATCATTTCTACTGTTCCTGGTGCGGGCGATGTTAATGCGGAACGGACATCTGGCCTGCCGCAAATGACTGTCCGCTATAATAGAAAAAAGGTAGCGCAGTATGGATTGGACATTCAAAAATTGAATGAATACGTCAGTACTGCTTTTGCTGGAGGCGTGGCAGGCGTTGTTTTTGAGGGGGAGAAACGCTTTGATTTGGTAGTCAGGTTTGATGAAACCCATCGAAAAAGTATTGATGATCTAAGAACCCTATTCATCGACTTGCCTGACGGCACTCAAATTCCCATCAAAGAAGTAGCTGACATTAGCTATGTGCCTGGGCCAATGCAGATTTCCAGGGACAACACCTACCGGAGAACTTATGTAGGGGTGAATACACGAGGCAGAGATGTAGAATCCGTGGTAAAAGACATTCAGCAAAAACTGGACGAACAACTGGATCTTCCTGCTGGCTATTACATTACCTATGGAGGCGAGTTTGAAAACCTGGAAAGAGCCAAAGGCAGATTGGCCATTGTAGTGCCGATTGCTCTTTTCCTCATTTTCGTCTTGCTCTATTTTGCTCTAGGATCATTTTCTCAATCCATCATGATCTACATCGCTATTCCATTGGCAGCTATCGGTGGAGTATTTGCCCTTTGGTTGCGAGACATGCCGTTTAGCATATCTGCGGGGGTTGGCTTTATTGTACTTTTCGGTGTGGCAGTACTTAATGGTCTCGTGCTGATCAATCGCTTCAATTCCTTAAAAGAAGAAGGTGTAATTAACATAAGAGAGCGGATTCTAACCGGTACTAAAGAGCGTATCAGACCCATCATGCTGACAGCAACTACCGATATCTTTGGTTTCCTTCCCATGGCCTTTAGTAGCTCAGCGGGTGCAGAAGTGCAGCGCCCTCTGGCTACCGTAGTGATCGGTGGAATGCTCACAGCTACCTTGCTCACGCTGGTGGTGCTTCCGGTGCTTTACACTTTTGTGGAAAGTAGAAGCGAGCGAAAAGGAAGTAGGATATCTGGTGCCAATATAATACTGGTACTGATAGGTTTTACAGCATTGGTTGGTATTCCATCGACTGTTAACGCACAAAATCAAGACCAAGCTAAATTGCCCACCGTCACTTTAGAGCAGGCTAAATCATGGGCTATTGAAAGCTATCCGAAAATTCAGTCAGCAAGGTTGGAAATAGACAACCAGGAAGCCCTGAAGAAAACAGCATGGGATTTAGGGAATACCCAGGTATTCACTGGAAAAGAGGAAGTGGGCAATGGCTCTGATGGTGTGGTCACCCAAATAGGGATCCAACAGCAGCAAATAGATCTTTTCGGTATTGCACCAAAATTAAAGTTGCAAAAAGAACGAATTGCCCTGGCTAAATCTGCCCTTGACCTCACAGTCATTGAAATCGAACGGGAAGTGAGTAGAGCATGGGCTCAGGTTTATGCTGCCAAAAACACCTATCAGGTCTATGAGCGTTTAGATTCAGTTTTCACGGATATAGAACGAGCAGCAAAAATTCGATTGGAAACAGAGGAGACATCCAAACTCGAATACCTGGCTACCACCAATCAGGCTACTCAAGTACTGATACAGAAAGAACAGGCGTTTCGAGACTATTTGAGTGCGCTACAACAGCTAAACCTATGGTTTGTAAGTGACTCCTTATTCACCGTGCCAGACGTATCGGCAAGTGAATTGGATCAGGCAATCGACTACCATACGGATTCTTTGATAAGTCATCCACTAGTGAACTTATCAAAACAACAGCTAGAGGTAGCTGACGCTTCGGTTAGAGAAAAGCTTTCGCAATTTCTACCCCAGCTTCAGGGTCAGTATGGACGTCAGCAAGTAGATGGTAGATCCGGTTTTTACCAGTACCAGCTTGGGGTCAGAATTCCACTGACATTTGGCCCTGAGTTGGGAAGGTCACAGTCAGCCAAAATACAGCGAGAGATTGCGAGTCAGAATCTCCGGCAAACTGAGTTGGAATTAAATGCCGCCTATCAAAGTGGAAAAGAGCAATATCTGAAATGGCGTAATTCATGGAATTACTATCAGAACACGGCATTGCCATTGGCGGAGGAACAGCAAAAAGGCGCTATTACTGCTTACCGTGAAGGTGCCGTTGACTATATCTCCTTTCTCCAGAATATACGAGATGCCATACGAATGGAAGTGGATGCATGGAAGGCGTTTGGCAGTTACCTGGATAGCCGCTATCAACTGGAATATTTCTTAAAAACATCGAATTAACTCAAATGGATGATCCATCCATAAACATAAAGACAATGAAAAAACAATTGATATACCTCTTCAGCTTAATCACTCTTGTGTCAATAATGGCAGGGTGTGGTAGCAAATCAGTGAGTGAAGAACACGGTGAGAGTGATGAGCATACCGAAGGTGAAATAGATGCTGTATACCTTTCACAGCTAAAATTTGAAAGCCTGGGCATCAAAGTGGATACTTTACCTTCTCGGGTTTTATCCAATGTTGTGGAAGCAAATGGTAGTTTGGAAGTACCCCCACAGCATGAGGCAACCGTGACTGCCATTCTCGGAGCAAATGTTACTTCAATCAAAGTAATTGAAGGAGACAAAGTGCGGAAAGGTCAGGTTTTGGCTTACGTTTCCCACCCCAACCTGATACAGCTACAAACCAACTACGTGAAAGCTTACAGTCGATTGCAGTTTCTTGAAAAAGAAATGCAAAGACAGAAGCGACTGTATGAGGAAGAAATCGGATCGGGAAAAGCCTATCAGGAAACCCAATCCGATTACCAATCCATAAAGGGTGAAGTCAAAGGGTTAGAAGCTCAGCTAAAACAATTAAGTATAAGTGTTCAAAAAGTAAGAGCAGGTGAAATTTACCAAAATGTGCCGGTAGTCAGCCCTATTGATGGCAATATTGAAAAGGTGCTTATACAGCTTGGCCAGTTTGTAGAACCTCAAACGAAAATGTTCACGATTGTGAATACAGATCATGTGCATGCCGACCTGATGATATTTGAGAAGGATGTTTACAAGGTGAAGAAAGGCCAGAAAATTTCTTTCACCATCACATCAGTGCCAGACTCTCAGCTTATGGCGCAGATTTACTCAGTGGGTAAAAAGTTCGAGCAAAACCCCAAGGCTATTCACGTTCATGCTGAAATAACAGGAAAAGAAGACTTTCTGCTTCCAGGCATGTACATCAATGGCAGAATCCATACAGGAGAAAAGCCGGTAATGGCCTTACCTGAATCAGCAATCATAGAAGAAGAGGGAAAACCCTACATTTTCACAGCAGAAGTTCACCAGAAAGGCGGAGAAAAAGAATGGAGCTTCAAGGTTGTTGAAATTCGAACGGGTTTGATTGATGAAGGATGGGTAGAAATTAATCTTCTAGAGCCACTACCCAAGGGTACAAAGGTGGCCTGGAACAATGCCTATTATCTCATTTCAGAAATGAAAAAAGGAGAAACGGAACATGAGCATTAATAAAACCACATTTCTTATTAAGGACATGGACTGCCCCTCAGAGGAGCAAATGATCCGAATGAAACTGGAATCTCTCAACCAGGTTAAACATCTGGAATTTGATATTCCTGCGCGCAAACTGGAAGTATTCCATCAGGAAGAAGTGCAATCTATACATGAAGCCATTAGTCAGCTTAACCTCAATGATCAATTGGAGGGCACATCGGAAGCAGAACTACCTGTAGGAACTGACGATTCACATCAGCGAAAAATACTGTGGTGGGTGCTGGGTATCAACTTCGGATTTTTTGTGATAGAAATGACCACCGGATGGATTTCCCGGTCTATGGGACTAATAGCTGACTCGCTGGATATGCTCGCAGATTCCATTGTTTATGGTCTAAGTCTCTTTGCGGTGGGTGCGGCAATGTCCCGCAAGAAAAATGTAGCCAAGATCAGCGGTTATTTTCAGATGGGCTTGGCTCTCCTTGGTTTTTCAGAAGTACTCCGAAGATTCCTGACCGAAAGCGAAACACCCCTTTTTCAGTGGATGATAATCATTTCAGTTCTGGCCTTAGCAGGTAACCTCATCTCTCTTTGGCTAATCAATAAGGCTAAAAGCAAAGAGGCTCACATGCAAGCGAGCGCCATTTTCACGTCTAATGATATCATCGTTAATGGAGGAGTGATACTGGCTGGAGTGTTGGTTTACTGGCTTGAAAGTAAATGGCCTGACTTGGTCGTTGGCGGTGTTGTCTTCGGTTTTGTAATGCGAGGAGCTATTCGGATTCTAAATCTTTCAAAGTAGACAAATGAAACTTTATACAATAATGCCCAAGAGGCTGAAACCGTATTTCGATCAAGAATTGAAGGAATATACAAGGCACTTACACGCAGGAAGCCTTCAAACGGCATGGAGTCATTTGGAGCGGGCGCACATCATAGGTCAGGCATATCCCTACCATCATAGTTACGTGCATTGGAAGATGCTTCTCTTTGGTATTCGCATCAAAGACACCAAAGAAGTGATTGGCCAGATCCCACGGCTTTTAATTGGTGGAGTCAAATCCTTTGTAGGGAAAATACCTGTAGGCAATACAGGTGGAGTAAATATTCCACCGTTGAAGCCTCTACCCATTTCGGAAGAATTACTATCAATTTTCAAAAAAGCGGGATTAGAAAACTATGGGACATAACCACGATCATTCACATAACCATTCAGAGGGTAATGTAAAAGTTGCTTTCTTTCTCAATCTCAGTTTTACCATTATTGAGATCATCGGTGGACTTTATACCAACAGCTTGGCAATCCTTTCTGATGCATTGCACGATTTGGGGGATAGCCTGAGCTTGGGACTGTCATGGTATTTTCAAAAGCTATCCAAGAAAGGCAGAACCAAGACCTTTTCCTATGGGTATAAACGCTTCTCCCTACTTGGAGCGATTATCAATTCCATCGTGCTTGTAGCTGGATCGATCTTTATCTTGACCAAAGCAATTCCTGAATTGTTCAATCCGGAAGAAACCAATGTTGAAGGTATGCTCTACCTCTCTATTTTAGGTATTGTAGTGAATGGAGCGGCAGTATTCAAACTCCGAAAGGGCGAGTCGCTCAATGAAAAAGTAGTCTCACTTCATCTGTTAGAAGATGTCTTAGGCTGGGTAGCAGTGCTTATCGGAAGCATCATCATGATGTTTACTGATGCCCCATTTATTGACCCACTGCTTTCAGTACTCATTTCACTTTTCGTGTTGTACAATGTCTACAGGAATCTCAAAAAGAGCATGTTGGTCATTCTTCAGGGCATTCCTGAAGAAGTGTCTGTAGATGACATTCGGCAAAAACTCAAGGACATGCCGGAAGTTACAGACATACACGATTGCCATGCCTGGTCTATGGATGGTGAATACAACATTCTTACCGTTCATCTCCGGTTAGCTAAAGACTACAAGCTTTCAGAGCAGGCCAAGCTAAAGGAAAAGGTGAAGGCTCAACTCAAAGATGAATCCATTAATCATATCACTGTTGAGTTTGAAGGACAAGATGAGCATTGTGGACTAGAGGACTGCTAAATAATTCTGGTAAAACTGTTGTGCCAAAATATACCCCTGAAGAAATACTGGCTAAGTATCCTGAACTCCAAGCGAAGCTGAATTGGAGAAAGCAGGATATTGGCATATTTCTTAGGTGCAAGCTTGTGAGAGGATATTATGACAGCAAACGGAGAGTGACAGTAATAGATGAAAAATCTTTGGTTGAACTAATGGAATTCGCTAATGACAACCTGGATAAACAGAAGGTAGATATCTAAAAATGGGAACTCTAGTCTGTTTTGGTTGATCTGGAAGACTTCTTCTGCATTTTATCATAGATTTCGTAACACTCTTCTTTTGAGATAGGTTGCTTGGATTTAAGAGAGTTGTATAACACCTCAACCGCCTCTTCTCGCACCTCTTCCTTTGACTTCTGACGTTTTATCATGATGGTTTTGCCTAATCGTGAATTTAAATATACCAAATGGATTTTCAAATATTCATCAAAAGTTACTAATAAGTATGAATTATTAAGTGGTAACGAATGGATAGGATGACTTATTTATTTGCTGGATGGCTAAAGGTGATGAATTCAGTAAAGAGCAACTTAAAAAACTAGGCGAACGGATCAAATCATTGCGTATCGCCAGGGGATACACGAACTACGAATATTTCGCTTACGAACACAATATACCCAGAGCGCAATTTGGTAGGTATGAACGGGGTGAAGATTTACGATTTAGTAGTCTGGTAAAGGTTGTTAAAGCTTTCGGCATGACATTGCCAGAGTTTTTTAGCGAAGGGTTCGACTAAAAGATTTTACCGATCAAAGACTTTTTTCTGTCCAGCACTATTGTGTGTAAACTGTCCGCCTGAGATCCGGGGTTATCAAATCTTATTTCTGCTACCGCTCTTTTTCTTCGTAATAGATTAAAAGGTTTCTTTCCGGGTTTTCTGTAATAGTAGAAAATATCGAAATTATGGATCACCTGATAGTTCGCCATCAGAGTATCGAGATTAGGAACATAGAGGCCTTGAAACTTCAAATCCGCTTGATCGATCCTGAATTTCTTCGCAGGAATGGGAATCACAGCCTTTGGTTTTTCCATTAGATACACTGTGTCCACTGAGCCCGTCTGAAAGGCTCCAGCAGTAGACGATCTGACGGACGAATAGCTAATCAGGTTCCGCTTCAGGTTGCCGACTTCTTTACGAATGGTTTCTTTGAGATTAGATTCTAAAACCAACTTAGCATTAGCTGCATCTATTTCCGCAATTTCCGCTCTGGCTCTGTTTTTACCTGCATCGTCTCTCCAGATCTGGATTTCTTTACGACTGATCTCATAAACATCTTTATAGTCTTGAGCTTTGGACATCTCCTTCCTGAGCAGGTAAGACAGTATGATGATCACTAGGAGCTGAACGATCCAATAATATTTCCATACGTACCTCAGAGTAGTCAATATCATAATCATGGTGTCTTAGAGTTTGATGATTTATCTGCCTTGTCTTTTAGCTCTAGTTTGATCTCGTAAAGCAGCCTAGTTACTTCATTGGTATGTTTGGTCACTTGGAGTATCAACTTCTCATGAGAGTTTTCCAGCCCTTCTCTTTTCTCCTTTTCACTCGCTATTTCAAATTCCAGTTGAGCCAATTTCACATTGACATTTACCCAAAGGCCGACTATAACAATGAGTAAACTGATGGAACTCATCAATAGATGTCCGACATTCAGAGTTGTATTTAACCTTATAGATGGATCCGTATATTCCTTATTCATCATCTACCTCAATTAAGTCCTCCTGCAATAATTTACGCGATTGGATATTGTATTGGAGGCCTGTTTCCCCGTATCTATTTTTAGTTGCTACAGCATAGTTGTTCCTGAATGTATCATCTACTTTTACCACCTCCAGGTTAATACCTGCATCAAAAAGTGGAGCTGTGCCACCTCTAATCGTTCCCTGAGTGGTACGTTGAAAAATCACAATGAAGATGGTGTCAGGAAACTCTTTTCTCAGTTTGTCAAACAAGGAAGAGTGAGCATTGAGCTTATTCCAGCTATCAATGATCACCACATCAAAATCCTTGGCTGATTTTCGGATGGTCTCAAATCCGTCTGGTAATTGATCTGTGATGAAAATTTTGTCCCGATTAGAAGGATGAACATATTCCTCTCGCATTCTTCGGATCAAATCAGATCGTTTGCCGATCTCCAATGAAAATACAGCTATCCGATTACCCAAGGCTGCAAAAGCATCAGCCAACTGATAGCCAAACCGGGTTTTACCGCCACCCTGATCTCCCTCCAGTGTGATGGCCAGCTCGAATCGCTCCAAGTCGCCTAGCAGTTTTCCTAAGTCTCCCGGCAACTTAAAGGAATCCTCAGACGGGTTACTTTGGATATGATCCATAGATTCGAAAATGGATGATTTCTTTGGGCTTTTGATCTTGGCTGCCAAAGCATCCGGAATACCATCTAAGGTGGTGGGCTTTTGACATGCTGTTAGCTCCGCTAACCAATCTTTGTTGATTTGAAGCTTGATCTGTTCACCATCACCAAGCATGTTGTATTGACTGATGAGTTTGTCCTGAATTTTCTCAATGTGTCGTGCGTGCAGCGATGATTTTCGGATTTGCTTTTTGATGATGGCTCGTTGCAAGGATTGAATGAATTTCCCGATATCTTCTCTAGTCAGTGTCTTGTTATTGAGCTTTACAAAGCGGTTGATAAAGGATTGATCTTGGCCGGTTTTCGACCTTCTTTTCTCTTGGCTAAGATGTTCGTTTAGCCTAGACAGATACAAGTCAATGGATTCTTTGACGGTTTTATCCTTCTCATACCAGTCTTTTGCCTCCATAAAAAAATCATGGCCTTCTTGAAAGACTTTAGGTAGACTTGAAAGATTGACCTGCTTGATCGACTTGTTATAGTTGGAAATGGAGATCATGGAGTAATGATAGGCTCATTAATAAATGAGGTTTCCGCTTTCTTCCCATTCGTTCCTAATGAGTGAGTGCAAGTTTGATCTTTATTGATTTTGCCTTTAGCTGGAGTAGCTCGCCAATTCCGTCCAACCCATTGTTCAATGGATAATTAGCAGTCAATACCTCCGTTTTAACCTTATCCGTTTGATGGGTTACGGATATACCCGTGCTTTTTTCCAATGTATGCCACTTGTACTTCTTGGTGTACTTCTCTAAAATTTCTGAAGGATAGCTGCTTAATAGAAATTTGCCTTGGATGCTTGATAGCGTTTTCAATAGCTGCTCAAAGTCCTTTTCCACATAGCCTTTGTAATGCCCCATATTGGAATTGAAGTATGGAGGATCACAGTAAAAAAAGCTATCGGTAGTATCCCGACTTTTAATGACTTGGAGGGCATCATTGTTCTCAATATCAACCATGCTCAAGCGTTCGCACACTTCTTTGTTAAATGCGAGTTTCTTATTCACAAATCGCTTTAGTGTACCATTGGATTTTTTCTCATAGGCGTAACCACCAAAGATTCTGGCTGAGAAGCTCATATTCGTTTGTACCCAAAACGCCCAGGCCCGCTTCACCGGATCATGTTTTGATGTGTCTTTCAAAACCGCTTGTGTTTCCCGATGAATTTGCCTGCTGTGAGGGGTAGACTGAATCAATTTCTCCAACTTTTTGAAATCAGAATGGCAGACCCTGTAGAAGTTGACTACTTCGCCATTCAAATCGTTGATTACTTCCATCTCGGAAGGTTCTTTGGCAAAGAAGACCGCTGCTCCTCCCACGAAAGGTTCGCAGTATAGCTTGTGATCCGGGATCAGCGAAAGCACAAGACTCGCAAGACGTTGCTTTCCGCCATAGTAGGTGATTGGGGTTTTGACAAAATCCAAGCCCTCCAGTGGTGGTTCTAACTCTTCCGTTTCTAAGCTTTTCTTTAGATTCAATCCGATTGCTTTAACTACTGGTACACTGACCGCATTACCCAAGAGCTGATACCTTTGGCTGTCACTGATTTCTTTTACCTCTTCCTCAAAAATCCCTAGGCTTGTCCAACCGTCAGGAAAACCCTGTAGCCGTTCACATTCGAGAGGCGTAAACCTTCTTATGGTCTCCATATTAGTGAGCAAATTTTCTCTTTCTGTATTGGTCGTCAGCGCACCTGTGATACCATCCTCTCGTACTTCAAATTGTCTTTCTCTGAAAGGGGCATAGTCGATTCCCTTTTTCTGATTGGCCCTTCTAATGGCCTTCGCTTTTTCAGTCCGGACAGAGCGTAAGGGATGCCACTCTTCTAGTAAAAAATTATGATCGTCTGCCTTAGTAATGCAATTGGCCACTCCATCCTTTCTTACACTAAGATTCTCGCCTTTTTCATACTTCTTACCTCTAAGTGTAAGGATGTAAGGGGAGTAGTTACCTGATTCTCCAACCTTAGTGTTTATTGTTGGAGCAATGTTGGCTTGTGTGATGCTTTTATGGCCTTTTTCAACCGCCTGATAGTTTTCTCCGATAGGAAATACTTGGGGTCGGGATTGGTTTCTAAGAGATCCGACAAGGTAGATCCGCTCTCGGTTTTGGGGTAGAAACCAGGAAGTATTAAGCAGTTGCCATTGGAGGTCATAAATCCCAAGGTCGGCAAACGCTCGCAATACGATTTCAAAGTCTTTACCCTGGTTACTGGAGAAAAGTCCCTTGACGTTTTCAAAGACAAACAGACGGGGTTGGAGTTCATCGATGACTCTAACTGCTTCAAAAAAGAGTCGGCTCCTTTTTCCTTTGATACCTTTCCTTTTTCCAGCAATGGATAGATCCTGGCATGGAGATCCGAACGTGACAAGGTCTGGTCTTTCAATGTTTCCTTCTTTAACTTCTTCGACTGCTCCGACATGTATGGATTTTTTAAAATTGTATTGGTAGTTGGCGATAGCATACTTATTGATTTCACTGAAATAGTGCTTTCGGAAATTAAAGCCAGCTTCCGTAAGTCCTTTTGGGAAACCTCCAATCCCGCTGAAGAGGTCGAGTAAAATCAAGTCTCTCATAGGATCAACTCATCAGCAAATGAGTAATGACCATCCTTGGTTACAATAATATGGTCGAGCACTTCTATGTTGTGCAGATCACCTATCCACTTGATATTTCTGGTGACCTTGATATCAGACTGGCTGGGTTTTAGTTTTCCCGAAGGGTGGTTGTGCGAAAGGATGATTCCTGTAGACAAGCTTTTCAGGGCTACTGCAAAAATCAACCGGGTATCAACAAGTGTACTGGTTAAACTGCCTTTGGAATGCTGGTAGTAACCAAGAATACTGTTCCTGTTGTCCAGGTAGATGACATTGAAAGTCTCTTGGGCCTCTATTGTACCACGTTTGTATTGCGCCCGAATAAAAGCAGCGGCATCATCAGATGACTTCACATTGCCTAAGACTCTTCGTCCTTTGTTGTATTGAATTTTGATCTCAGGTACGAGATTAGGTTTCAACTGTTTGCTAAAACCTGAGAGTTCTCCCATCAGCAGATGGGCTTTGGTAGTATTCCTATACTTCTTCCTGCCCACTATAGCTTACCCTCTTTCTTCAATTCTTTGGTGGCCCGCTGGATAGCTTTAGTCCAGGCTTCATTTTTCTTTCGGATTTTCTTCGCCCTGTGGCTGATCATAGTCACCCTACTGGTATTGGCCTGCTTGCCTGCGGTCGACTTGCGTTTCTTCTTGTAAATCATCTTACCTTTTTAGGTAAGGATAACAAGAGTTGAAAATGGAGTTTCGGGTTGGTTCGGGATAGGGTAGGAAAATTTATACTTTTGAAAAGTACGATTGCGCACAATCTTATGTTTAACGGTTAAATAACCCCTTGTAAAAACAAAAAGATTGTCATTTATTCACTTTATTTAGGTAAACATCAAAGAACTGAAATTCTAATGTCAAATAATCCCATATACTTTGACTATGCAGCTACTACCCCAACGGACTCCAAAGTCTTGGAGGAAATGTTGCCATATTTTTCGCAGATATATGGGAATGCTTCAAGCTCCACACATTTACAAGGTGACACTGCAAAGAAAGCAGTTAAAAGAGCTCAACGTCAAATAGCAGAGTTGATCTCAGCCGAACCCGAGGAAATATACTTTACAAGTGGCTCCACTGAATCCATAAACTTGGTCATCAAAGGCATCTTTGAATCAAGCACTGGAAAAAATAAACACTTTATAACTGTAAAAACTGAACATAAGGCTGTACTGGACACTTGTGGATATCTGGAGGGCTTGGGGGCTAACATCACGTATCTGGATGTGGATTCCGATGGTTTAATTGATTTAGAAGAACTAGAAAATAGTATTACCGAGTCGACAGTAATGGCAAGTGTGATGTACGCTAACAATGAAACGGGAGTCCTTCAGGATGTCAATACGATAGGTGAAATATGTAAGAAACACAATGTCCTTTTCTTCTCTGATGCGACTCAAGCTATGGGGAAAGTTGATATCAATGTTGCAAACATGCCTATCGACATGCTTTGCTTTAGCGGGCATAAGATGTATGGCCCCAAAGGAATAGGTGGACTTTATATACGAAAAGGGCTGAGACCCTCCGGTCAAATTCATGGAGGAGGCCATCAGAGCCAAATAAGATCCGGAACACTGAATGTACCGGGGATCGTAGGTCTTGGAAAAGCAGCAGAACTAGCCAATGAAAGTCACAAAAGCGAGCCTCAACGATTAAGGCAGTTGAGGGATAACCTGGAAGAAAGTCTCCTCTCTAATAATAAAGTCAAGATAAATGGCTCAAAAGAAAGCCGACTCCCCAATATATCCAACATTCAACTTCTAGGTCAGGAAGCTGAAGAATTCATTTTACGAAACAAAATGAAAATTTCAGTGGCTATGGGGTCTGCGTGTAATTCTGAGGTAATTGAACCTTCCCATGTTTTAAAAGCTATGGGTTTGAGTGATATTGAAGCTAGTAGCTCGATTCGAATTAGTCTTGGACATTCAGTTGATAAGGAACAGATCGAGGAACTTATTAATTGTATTTAAATCACTTTCTAATTGGATAAAGAGCTAATACATATCATAAAGAGAATTGATCTGCCGACATTGATCGATCTGGTTGGGCCAGTTATAAAAAAAGCAATAGAATCTGTCAATAAAGCCGATGATGAGGAAGCCTTGGCTGAGGTTCTCGTTACAAAATATGGTAGCAGCCTATTAAACAATGTGGCAATACGAAAGGCAATCATTGATTCACTTGACTCTGATCAAATTGCTCAACTGTGCAAAGACCTCAATCTGTCAGACCACAAGAGCTTTGAGAATTACAACAAGGCTTTACAGTACTTTCATAGGTATAACATAAAAAAGAGTCAAGAATTAGTCCGGTTCTTAGGGCTATCGAGCGAATACCTACTAAAGGAGATTTCCGATGATAGACCTACAAAAGAGAATATATCCATTGAATACGGAGAAGAAATAAAGGCTCTATCCTTTCTGCATCCTTATCAAAAACAAGTTAAGGATCAAATCATGACCAGGTTTTTACAAAAAGTTGAGAGAAAGTTTTTTGTTCAGATGCCTACTGGTGCTGGTAAGACTTACACTGCATTAGAGTGTGTTGTAGATTATTTAAGAATGCCACGTTCAATTAATGAAAATGGCCTTCCAGTTCCTCATAAATTCATAGTCTGGTTGGTAGATAGAAATGAGCTGGCCGAACAAGCCTTTCAATCTTTCAAAAAGCTATGGAGAATGAGAGGAGATAGAGAAATAAATGGATTTCGATTATTTGCCGGGTTTGAACCAGAGTTTAATAGTGAGGGTGGTGGAGTAGTTTTTTGCGGATTTGATAAATTTCATGCCGTTCTTAAAAATCCCGAGCATAGGATCTACTCAAGTGTAAAGTTTCTAATCGAAAATACAGGAGTGGTTATAGTAGATGAGGCTCATCACTCCTTAGCGGAAACTTATTTTGCCACCATTCAAAAGTTTGTCAATATCCCTTTCATCAAACTTGTTGGACTCTCTGCTACTCCGGGAACCACTGACTATACTACCACACAGCAACTCGTAGAACTATATTCCAATGACAAAATCACCTTGAGAGATGAAGACTGGAAAGAAGTCGGTGATTCAGTTCATTACTTGCAGGAGAGAGGGTATTTAGCTCAGTTAAAAACTCAACTATTGGAAACATCATTCTCAAGTCATGAGGTCGATACCGGTCGGATACTTGACGAATTAGCGTCAGATTCTGAGCGAAATGAAAGAATACTAGAACAAATAGAGATAGCCCACAATAACCAAGAATCAACTTTGGTTTTTGCATGCACACTGGATCATGTTTTTGCACTGATGATCATGTGTCGTTATAGAGATATCCCCACAAAATTTATCGTTGGAGAAGTTGATCAAAGTGACAGGATTCAGATATTGGAATCTTTTAAAAAAAATGAATTCTATGTTCTGCTCAACTTAGATATCCTTTCTACAGGAATTGACCTTCCCAACATAAATAAGATCATTTTGGCTAGGCCAATTTCATCTCCTAACCTCATCAGTCAAATCATCGGACGTGCGCTGAGAGGTCCTAAGAATGGAGGGAATACCATGAATACAATCATTAATTTAAAAGACAATATAATAAATTTTCCAGGTGCCTCATTCCTATATAACTACTATGAGGAGCACTGGGAAAAAGTATAAATCCATGCGATATGCCGACTAATATTATAACACCGGAATTTATTCAAATGATGAGATCTTCTGATTATCAGGGGACTTCTTATGCATTTGCTGAACTTATCGATAATTCATTCGATGCAAATGCCCAAAGCATTAAGCTGATTTGTATCGAAAAGAGAGATGCTGATAACAAAAGATATATTGACGAAATTCTATTCTGTGATGATGGGGATGGAATGAATGATCAAACGCTGAATAACTGTTTGACATTCGCATATGGTACTAACAGAAATATCGATGCACTGATTGAAAGTAAGAAGATCGGAAAATTCGGAATGGGACTACCTAATTCTTCGATAAGTCAATGTGAAAGAGTGGAAGTTTATTCAAAACAAGTAGAATTATCTTGGAGAAGAAAATATTTAGATATTCAAGAGTTACTTGACAATGAATCGACCGAACTACCTGAGTCTTCTGAAGAAGAACTGCCAAAGCACTTCAAAAATGTTGGTGCTATCATTGAAGCAAACAAGGGCACAATCGTTTCGTGGAAGAGATGTGATCGGTTAGACAGGAGGTATTCCAGTACACTATTCAATCGAACGGAACCAATACTTGGAAGATTGTTTAGGTATCATCTCTCCCTTGGGAAAAAAATTGAACTGTTAACTTTTCAGTACAATTCTACTGATCAAACGCATGTTCTTGAAGACGCGAGAAAGGTTGTACTCTACGACCCACTGTTTCTAAAGCCAAATACGTATTTGACAAAAATTTTGCGAGAGGAAAGTAGAAGGGATAATTCAATAGAGGAAGCCACCAATGATCCCGCTACTTATTATGCCAAGTTTGTAGAGGGTTTGGCTGAAAATGAAAGCAGGCCAACTAACCAACGCCTCGAGGATCACACGTACACACATAACTTTAGGTGGCAAGGAGAGATATATCCTTTTACAATAACTACTTCACACGCTGTAATAGACATACAGAAGCCTGGGATAAGAGAAGGTGGGGGAACTAAAGTCGGTAGAGAATACGGAAAAAAAATGAACTTGGGAAATATCTATTTCACTCGCCACAATAGAGAAATATCCTGCGGACACTTTGGGTTTTACAATCAACAGCAAGAAAACAATAGGTGGTGGACTGTTGAAATTGATTTTGATGTTAAAGCTGACGAACTCATGGGCGTATCGAACACGAAGCAAGGTATCAAGTTCACTAAAATGGATGATCGATCTCCAGAAGAAGAGTTATATAATGAGCATACTGCAAGTCTACAGCAAGCCCGAGACGAATTGTGGTTTCAACTCACAAATAAGATCAAAAAGGCTATAAAAGGCTCACAGTCAGTTCTCAAAGAACAAGCGAAGGAATGGGAGAATAGGATCAATCAAGATGAAGATGAAGGGGAAGGCCCTATTCCATCCGGAACTGCTCAGACTACACAGGCATACATCAAAACAGATAGTCCAAGAGAGGGACAGTTTGATCCCGAACAAAAGAAAGATCTGCATAATGCTTTGTCCGAGAAGTATCCAAACTTATCCATAAATGATATTACTAAGGCCATTGATAAATTTGATAAGTCTCTAGTTCGTGGCTGTATACTATACACATCATTGGACAGTGATCAACTTTGGTCTCAAACTGAGATCCGGGGATTTCTTACCATCTTTATAAATACTAATCATCAATTCTATGAAAAAATAATCGCACCATTTAGGAGGATGGGATTTGACTCTGCACTGACCTCCATAGAGCTGTTTATTAGCAGTTTGGCTTGGGAGGAAAATGAACATTTCGATTCAGATGACAAAGCAAGGCATTTAAGAAATTTCAGAACCTTCGTTGGTGTTCACCTTAATAATTATTTAGAAGAAAATAATATTGAAGTAACCGAAAGTGATTTTGAGCAGTTTTTAAAAGACTTTGCCGAAAATGTTACTTAAAAATGGCCTAAATCTTACTCATGAACTAAAGGACTTTATACGTCAATCTGAAAACTCAACTGTATTGGTGCCTTATGTAAAACTTCGATCACTTGAAGAATTATATAAAGATGTGCCTACTCCGGAGGTGTTGGTGGTAAGATGGGATCCAATGGATTTCGTGTCTGGAGTTTCAGATGTCGAAATTTTTGATTTCTGTAAAGCGAACAGCATAACACTATATAGAAATCACCGTCTTCATTTGAAGGCTTTTATTTCAAATTTTCAGAGATGTTTCTTGGGAAGTGCAAATATTACTTCAAAGGGAATAAACCTTCCTGAAAACTCAAATCACAACTATGAGCTTGCTACCACTATTGATGACTTGTCTATCGAAGACCGGCTTTATTTCAATATCATCCTAAACGAAAGCTCATTGATTACGGACAACATCTATCAACAGATTTTACAACAAATACCAGAAGCTAAGGCTAGGTTTCCTAAACCAAGCAAGTTCAAAATCGGAATTGAATATCCAGATAAAAATTTCTTAATCTCTTCGCTTCCCATGACCTATGATTTGGACATACTTCAAACCATCTATAAGGAACGAGAGCATCCCGATGATGTGGAACTTAACTGTGCATTGCACGATCTGGCCTTATATGGAATTACATTTGGACTATCCGAAAGTGATTTTATTGAACGACTCAGTATATCATTTTTCAAACATCCTTTTATTATAGATTTCTTGGATCAACTAGATGAGAAAGGACAATTGTACTTCGGTGAAGCAAAGGCTTGGATTCAAAATAATTGCTCCGATGTACCTACACCTAGAAAATGGGAAATTACCTCGAACATCCAGATTCTCTATCGCTGGATTGAACGTTTAGGAGATGGGAAGTATGGAATAGATCGACCTAATTATTCCGAAAGGCTTTACTTGATCAGATAAAACAACTAGCACAACCTACTCCTTCGGCTTCTAAAACCTCATCTTTCCAACTGTT